>CAZFAJ010000050.1:0-21024 GCA_964517005.1 uncultured Balneolaceae bacterium
AGGCGACATGGCCGAGTGGTTAGGCAGAGGTCTGCAAAACCTCGTACGGCGGTTCGAATCCGCCTGTCGCCTCAGATAAATAGTATTGAATCCTGTGTCATGAGTCACTGAGAATTTAAAAACCTCACGACTCCGGACTCAAGATCCAATAACTATTACGCCGCGTTCGTCTAGGGGTTTAGGACGCCGCCCTTTCACGGCGGTAACACGGGTTCAAATCCCGTACGCGGTACTTTTTTATAGTGAATATCATGGTTTGGGTTAACGGTATTCAAGTACCCAAACCATGATATCTGATACTTACTACTTTAATGGAGCCCGTAGCTCAGTCGGTTAGAGCGCCAGGTTGTGGCCCTGGAGGCCGTGGGTTCAATTCCCATCGGGCTCCCATTTTTTAGTTTTGAGTCATTTGTTGTGAGATACAAGTCAGAGTATTGTTTTAGATTTGAGCTATAAGCATAAGTTTGATTACTCCCGAATTACACAATAAGACTCAATTACCCATGCCGCGTTCGTCTAGGGGTTTAGGACGCCGCCCTTTCACGGCGGTAACACGGGTTCAAATCCCGTACGCGGTACTTTTTTATAGCCATAAGGTGATAATTTCCCCTTTATGTCTTTTTATTTGCTGCTGTAATTCTAAAAACATCACTATCATATTCTTCTCTTAGAGAAAGTTTTTAAAAACTCTGGTATGAATAGCCAGCTACCCAAGTTTCCTGTTTTTACAAAATCGTATGCTTTTTTAAGATTTTTTATCTTTTTAAATTGAATCAATAAACACTTCACACTTTCACAAGCCTTATTTTCGACGAACTTAAAGACTATAAAACCATCGGTCACTTTTTCTTTAATCCCGATGAAAATCTTGCCGATTCTTGTAATGCCCCGAAAAATGCAAGCGGTGTGTTTTTGGTTTATGAGCTGGCTCTTGGCAATATCAACCTGGTGTACATCGGTTCATCCGGGAAAATGAAAAATAATGGCACAATTAAACATCGAAACGGCGGACTATATGATCAGATTGTAAACGGAGAACATTTTGGCATATCAAGATCAACATCATGGCCTGATAAGATAAAACAAGACCGCACAGATGCCCTTGATGTTTACTGGTACGAAACAGTTTATAAAGGTCAATACGATATCCCATCTGTTATAGAAGCTCTCATTATCCAGCGACACTTTGTGGTTCACGGATCACTTCCCAAATGGAATCTGGAATTTTAGTTATTTTTATATGTGTATTCATTGAGAAGCTGCTTCAATTTTAATATTGAATATCTCTGTCTTTTACTACATGTAAGAAGATTAGAGAGCAATATTTTTTATCGAATCCAAACCTCATGCAGATGCAGCCATCTGACGCCATGCAATGCTTTTTCGTCTTTCTTAAACAGCGCTGAACTCAAACGGGATGTGATCTCTTGTGGTGAATGTTGCCACTCTTCATATATCATCAGAGTAAAATCACCGGAAAGCACTTTGCCCTTCATATTTTTAATCTGAATATCGCCAGTTTCCCACCTGTTATGGGATAATTTTAGACCTGCAATTAACGCGGGTTTATCTGTGATCTTGCCACTGGGCGATATCATCAAAAATTTCTCATCCAAAACACCGGATATACGTGAAAATGTCTTTTCATCATCCGGCACGTTGCCTTTGAACCACTGCTCAAAAAAACGGTGTAGTGAGATGATCTCTTTTTTACAGTTATCAATCATTCGTCCGGGTATTGAAATTGTTTCTTCTGTTCAGGCAGCCTGAAACTTATATATTTAATTGTCTTCTTGTTTTCCAGGTGCATCTTTTCGTAATAGGTTTGAATCAAAAGATCCTCATCGTCTGTTCTCTCTCCATACAGATCTTTTTTAATAGCAACAATTACACATTCATTCTTTCTGATTGTCTCCACTGTAAAATTAAACAACAGGTCCGAATCTGTTTTCAGACGAATAAGGCCTCCCGGCTTGATAACTCTGGAATAGATAGTCAAAAATTTAGGAGATGTAAGTCTCTTTGAGATATCACCTTTTTTGGGATAGGGATCCGGAAACGTAATCCAAAATTCCGAGACTTCCGCGGGTGCAAAATATTCCTCTAAATGATCGATATATATTCTGAGAAATTTTACGTTCTGCCGGTTCTCTTCCAGTGCTTTTTTTGCACCTTTCCATATCCGGTCCCCTTTGATATCAATACCTACAAAATTTTTCTCCGGGTATTTATCAGAAAGCGCCAGAGTATAGTCCCCTTTACCGCAAGCGAGTTCGACGACAATAGGTTTATCGTTTTGAAAAATTTCTGAATGCCACTTTCCTTTTGTCTTCTCAGAATCTTCACTGAAATCAGTATACTCAAAAACATTTGGAAACTCTTCTACTTCTTTGAATCGCTGAAGCTTTTTTACAACCATCTACGGTGCCAACCTTTCCATTTTCCATTTACTATTTTCATCTGTATAGAGAATGCGGTCGTGAAGCCGTCCCGGCCTTCCCTGCCAGAATTCAATGGATTCTATTTGAACTGAAAATCCACCCCAATTCGGAGGTTTGGGTATCTCTTTGCCATCAAATTGCTTCTTAAACTTTTTGAATTGTGTAACTAATTCGTCCCTGCTTTCAACTTTGCTGCTTTGATCAGAAGCCCATGCACCAATCTGACTTTCACGGGGACGTGTTTCAAAATATTTTATGTTGATATCTTCCGGAAGTTTACGTGCGGGACCTTTAATGCGAATTTGTCTCTCTAATTCTGCCCACCAAAATCCGCAAGCAACATGTGGCTTATATTCCATGTCGGCAGCTTTATCACTGTTGTAGTTTGTGAAAAACCGAATCCCCTTGTCCTCGATTTCTTTCAAAAGAACGGTTCTGACCGCAGGGTACCCTTCCCTGTCTGCTGTTGCAAGTGACATGGCATTTGGTTCAGTAACTTCTGTTTCCAGAGCCTCCGTAAACCACTCTCTAAAAAGTTTCATGGGATTATCTGGTAAGTCTGATTCAATAAGGCCGCCTCTTACGTACTCTCTTCTCAGATCACTTATCTTTTTATTCATGAAACAGACTCTGAAACTTGTTTTCCATTATGAGTTAAAATATTCCGGTTCATTTCCCTTTTTCCATTTGATATTACATCCGATACTTGGTTTCTGTTCTTCCCCGGGAATCTGCCCGCCCCTGAGTAAAGCATCCACAGCTCTGCGTAAGTCTTTACCCGTTACCTCATTGTCATTACCCGGCCTCGCATCATCAAACTGGCCTCTGTAAACCAGTTCCAGGTTATCATTAAACAGAAAGAAATCCGGTGTACAGGCTGCCCCGTAAGCTTTTGCCACTTCCTGTCTTTTGTCATACAGATACGGAAATGTATACCCAAATCGTTCCACTTCCTCTTTCATTTTTTCAGGCCTGTCGTCCGGATAATTTTCTGCGTCGTTGGCATTAATCGCTGCTATACCAATACCTTTTTCCCGGTATTCCTTTGCGAACGCAGAGAGCTCTTTTTTTATCAATTTTACAAACGGACAGTGATTACACATAAAAATCACCAGCAGGCCATTCTTGCCTTTCACATCATCTGCTGATATCTCGTTACCTTTCGTATCCGGCAAATTGAAAGTGGGAGCTTTTGTTCCAAGTTCCATCATTGTTGAGTTTACTTCGGCCATCGCTTTACTCTTTATTTATTAAATTATCGGTTCCTGTGAAATCAACATTGTAGATACCTTTAAAATTCAGCATCTTTTTACCTATGCATAAAAAAGAGCTCGAAACCCAGCACCAGGTATATTTAGAAAAAGCACTTCAGTTTTATCTCTTCTCCGGTCAAAGGGAAATTACAAAATTACCTGATACACTTCAGAAAAGATTCCGCGAAAACCGGCAGGTAGCCTATAGCCTCATTAAAACATTTATTGCAGAAGGTGATTTTAAACCTGAGTACATGCAATATCTGAACGATGAACTGAATGAACTGAGGAGAATTTCACCAAATAGTCTGAAACAGCTCTTAATTACTCCCTTCCGGATACACGAAATAGAACTCTCAGAAAGACTTCAAATCTCTTTCAACGATGAAGAGACTGGCGAGTGGCAACTTCGCTACAACCGCAGCAAGCAGGTGCTTTTTCATAATCTTGAGCAATAGAACAAAGGGGCTGTACCGCAATTCTTACAAAATTTCCCAAAAAAATATTCGCACTCTCCAATCCGCCAATACCCGGATACACCTTCTCGTAATCTCAAGCTCTTTTCTACAGGCTGATACGGATCGGTAACACTACTCATAATCGGTATTTCCGGATTGATTTTAAAATTGTATCAAAACATGTTTTGAGTAATCCACTGTTCATAATCAGTGGAGGAGCTATTCTGATCAATGAATTTGAGTGTAACGTCCATCCTACAATGATTCCCTGCTTCAGGCAATCCTCTACCACGTTGGCCGCCAGCTCGGAACTTTCAAGCTGAAGCCCCAGCATGGCTCCGCGGCCTCTTACTTCCACAATGCCTTCACCATTTAACATGTCGCAGGCCATTTTAGCAATTTGAAAAGCCTTTTCAGGGAAATCACCTTCCAGCAGGGTCTTTAAATTGGCATGGGCTGCCGCACAGCTCACCGGGTGTCCGCCAAACGTTGTGACATGACTCAGAGGCGGATCAAACTTAAATACCTCAAACATTTCGCTGGATGAAACAAATGCCCCGATTGGCATTCCGCCGCCCATGGCTTTCGCAATACAGAGTATGTCCGGAATTACAGTGTAATATTCAAAGGCAAAGAGAGTTCCTGTTCTGAAGAAACCGGTTTGGATCTCATCAAAAATTAATTTGGCTCCTGTTTCATTACATTTTGTTCTGATTTTCTTTAACCACTCTTTATCAGCCGGAATGATCCCGCCTTCGCCCTGAATTGGTTCCAGAATCACAGCCGCCGTTTGTTCATCAATTGCTTCCAGACAATCATCAGAGTTAAAATCAAAAAAATGCACATCCGGCAGCAGCGGTTCATAGGGATCCCGGTAGATATCACGGCCCGTTACGCTCAGCGAGCCATGTGTATCGCCGTGGTAGCTGTTATTGAAGGAAACAAGTTTGTGTCTGCCGGTTGATTTTTTGGCCAGTTTTAAAGCACCCTCAATCGCCTCCGTACCGCTGTTTACAAAATAAACCCTGTCAAGCGTATCCGGCAGCCGGCTGCATAGCAGTTCAGCCAGTTCACTCTGCGGCTTTTGGATGAATTCACCATACACCATTACATGCAGATGTTTGTTGATCTGCCTTTCAATTGCACTGACCACCTCTGGATGCCGGTGCCCAAGGCTGCTCACCGCAATTCCGGAAATAAGATCCACATACTTTTTTCCATCCGAAGAATAGAGATAACAACCCTCAGCAGATTCAATTTCTATACCAAGCGGAGATTCACTTGTCTGCGCGACATGACGATAGAAAGATTCATTTACGCCTGATTTCGTTTGCATTGATCTGTATCAAAAAATTAATTGTTTTAATTTGCAAAATATCCAATCTTATCCGGGTATACAATGCAGTTGGCGCATTGTTGCAACGGTTTTTCTTCTCAATTGCAGAAAGATTACTCCGGGTAAATATGTTAAGCACAATTTAGATAATCGGCTGAAATGAAATTGTCAATCTTATTACCTGTTATGTTTATTGGATTCTGTTTCGCTTGTGCATCCAACAAGGAAGCTGGTGAAAACAATTCAGCCGGGTCTACCATTCAGAAACAACCGGTGGCTCCTGCACCCGGAACTGCAGTTGCAGAAGCTGTTATTACAAAAGCGGAACAGATCAGCGAAACCGGTGAGTGGATCCTTGACCTTGAAGTTTCAAAAGTGATTGGTTACGGCTCTGCAACCAGGCCCCTTCCCGAAAGGCTTGAATCTTTGAAACTGTCCAAATCTGTTCTGGATAAATCAGGAATAAATGAGATTGGTAAAAATGAAAAACTCATTTTTATATTAGCCGGCCGGCAGTCGATGGATCAAAGCACTGAAAGCCAATCCGGCTGGTCCATTATTGAAATACGTGAATTATAACCTGAAGCTATGAAGAATAAATTACCACTTTTACTTTTTACACTAACAATCGTCGGTGCCATTGTCTTTTATACGATTTACAAAACAACAGATACACCTGAAGTTATCACGGAAAAATTCAGAAGTTCTGAATCACCCAAAGCCGGTGTTGAGATGAAAAAAGGCCGGGATGAATTTTTTCATAAAATGTTGCGTGATCCAAAAACAGATCAAATACCGGATAGAATTCGTGAAAGAGAAATTGAATTTGCCAGAAATCTGCCCCATAGACAAATTATTCGGGCAAAAGGCGGTACATCTGCCGAGATCACGTGGAAAGAGGGCGGGCCAAATATGGTTGGAGGACGAACCAGGGCATTGGCTATCGACCGCAGTGACCCAACAGGTAATACCATTGTTGCGGCAGGTGTCTCAGGCGGCGTCTGGAAAACAACGGATGCCGGTAACACGTGGATTCTTACAACAGACCCGGATCAAAATCCCAGTGTTACTTCTATTGAACAACATCCCACCCAGCCGAATATTTGGTACTATTCCGCCGGTGAGATAAGAGGAAATTCTGCCGGTGCAAGAGGTGCATCGGCACCTCTTTTTGGAATCGGTATCTACAGGTCAACAGATAATGCTGACAGCTGGCAACTGCTGCCTGCCACATTTAATGATGACAAAGTCTGGAATAGTGAGGTTAATTTCACATCCAGAATTAAAGTCAATCCGCAAACAGGATCTGTTTTTTTAGCAACCAACGGCTTTGGAATTATACGGTCCACCGATGGCACTAATTTTACCGAACTCGTTCTCGGAACGTTTGCAGGCCATCGTTACGCAGATATTGATATTCATGGGGATGGCACAATCATTGCCGTTTTATCTGAGAACCCGGCCGGATCTCCGGGAGACACACCTGATCCCGGTGTCTTTTTCTCAACTGATGATGGTGAAAACTGGACAGAAGTAACACCTGAAGACTTTCCATCCGAATATCAAAGAACTGTATTAGCTGTTGCTCCGTCAAATCCTGATATCTTCTACTCCTTTACATACACGGGTAACGGGTCCGGCTCCAATGAAGATGTACGGTTTTTTAAATATGACATTGCAGCTGATACCGCATTTGACCGTACTGCTAACCTGCCGCCCACTTTTGATGTGAGTGTCGGAGGTGTAAATACACAGTTTAACTATAACATGATGCTGTCGGTAGATCCGGCTGATGAAAACTTCGTATTACTTGGCGCCACCAATCTGTTTCGATCTGCTGATGGCTTTGCAACCACTCAAACGAACAGGGATGATACATGGATCGGAGGTTACTGGAAGCGTGCCGGACAGGGAACACCGGAGATGGAGGAACCATTTCTCTGGCCTGAACAGCATCCGGACCAGCATTTTGCGGTTTTTGACCCGGTAAACAGCAGCCGTGTCTGGGTAGCACATGATGGAGGCCTGAGCGTTACTCAGAATATTCGTGCTGCAGAAATTGAGTGGGAATTTAAAAATGACGGTTACAATACAGTCCAGTTTTATACAGTAGAATTACCAAAAACAGATGGCGATACGAGGGTTATGGGAGGAACACAGGATAACGGTTCTCTCTATTTTGACCACACTTTACAGTTAAACCAGGATTTTTGGGACCTTTCATCCGGCGATGGATCGTTTGCCCATTTTGGCCAGGAGTTCGCATATGTTTCTTCCCAAAACGGCAGTGTTCTTCAGCTCGATTTTGATGCAATTAAAGAGACGCTCTCACTGACCCTGACCGCTTCTGATACACTTGTCTCCCCTTTTGAAATTGGAGGGCCTTACTGGACATTTGTGCAACCCCGTCAAAAACAAAACAGCCTTTTTATACATCCATTCGTTGTAAGTCCCATAGGTGACAACATTATGTTTTTTCCCGATGGTCGTTTTTTGTTTAAGTCTACAAGCCTGGGGCAGGTTCCAAAAAATGTAAACAGCAGTCAGGCACTTCCTGCAGATACCTGGACTCGCCTCGACAGCCTGGCACTGCCCAATGACTATGTCATAACTGCACTTGAATATTCTACTTCCAGCCCGCGAAACCGGTTGTATTGGGGCGGAAGCAAATTCAGTCCGGCTGATAACCCTGTTATTCACAGAATTGATTTTGCACTTTTTACCGAAACAAAAAACAGTCAATTTAAAGATATATCTATTCCGGCAGAAATTGGACCCCCGCCGGGTTCTTATCTACATGATTTAACTGTTAATGAGGCAAATGCCAACGAGGTAATTGCCGTATTTTCAAACTACAGAATTGAGAGCATATACCATTCCACTGATGCCGGCGATACCTGGACTCCTGTTCAGGGAAACCTGGCCGGAACAGAAGCAATTCCGGGGCCATCCGTAAGACGGGCTAAAATTATGCCTCTGGACGACTCAAGCAATTTATATATTATAGGAACAAGTGCGGGTGTGTTCACAACCACCGAGATAAACGGATCAAATACGTTTTGGGAAAGAGAAGCACCCGGGCTGCTTGGATTTAATGTAGCAGAAGCACTGGATATCCGAACCTCTGATAAAACTATTGCTGTCGGAACCCATGGCAGGGGAGTATGGATTGGTGATGTGCAGGTTACTGTCTCTAACGAAGATGAACTCGTAGTTGAGAGACCTAATCAATTTGAATTGAAACAAAATTTTCCAAACCCGTTTAATCCATCGACAACGATTCAGTTCGCTCTATCAGAACCATCTCAGGTTAGCCTGCAGGTTTTTGATGTAAACGGAAGAAGAGTACGAACACTGATCAATGAGGAGAGTCGTACCTCAGGGCAGCATGCCATCTCGTTTGATGCATCAAATCTTGCAAGCGGTGTATACTTCTACAGGATTAATGCAACGGCCAATTCCGGACAATCATTTTCGGATGTAAAAAGGATGACACTAATAAAATAATCTCAGAAACCGGATATCAGAAGTTCAGGATAACTGAATCTGACATCCGGTGTTCTAAAGATTAATCCCTGCTTTTCCACTCTTTTAAAAGATCTTCAAACTCGTTTTGAATCTCTTCATTTTTATTGGTTGTATACCATTTGTGAAGCTGTTCAGCAACTTCCTGGTAAGGTAAATTACTATCCTTACGAAGTGAATCATAGAGTTTAACAGCTTTTTCCGGCCGCGGACCCCATGTTCCAAGAATTTCCCTGGTCTCTTTGTCAAGGCAAACCAATTTAGGAATTGAACGACTTTTGCCATTGGTAAGAAACTGATCCATAATCTCGAGATTTTCATCTCTCAAAATAAGCTTTAACTCAATTTGATCTGAAGCTTCAGCCATTTTGTTGATGACAGGAAGGTTCTGGGCCGCATCTCCGCACCAGGCCTCTGTAAGAACCAGCCAAATCATTGGGCGATCAATGTCATCAAGTTCTTGTTTCAATGAATCAGACAATTCAGCCCGTTTATCGAGCCGGTTCATTCTGTGAACATTCATATTCGTATAATGAATCATGGCTTCCGAATGATTATCTCCTGTAGTCTTATCCTCTTCAAGTAGATCATCTATCATCTTGCGATACTCTTCATAAGAATATGCATTCTCAATTACTTCATCTGTGATCAAGTCAACAGTTGTTGTATTCATTTTTTCTCCTTCTTTTTATTTAAAAATTTCTTTACCCATGGTAATACCAAACAGTTGATACTTTAGTAAAATAGCCAACATCAGAAAGACGACAAAGGATAATGAGGCAATAAATTTTATTACCATTACTTGATTGTACTCTTCCTGAACACCCGACAGCGATCGGATTCTAATCATCAGAAACAACCATGAGCTTACTCCTGTTAGTGCAAACAAAACCGAAAGTAATAATGAAAGGTCTTTAAATGAAGATGAGATAAATAAAACACCGGCCAGAAAAGAATATGTAAAGAAATTTTTGACTCCGGCCGCTCCGAATTTCACTGCAAAGGTTTTGTCGCCACGCTTTTCATCTTCCTCTATTTGAAATATTTGGGAGACCGGGTATAAGCTCAGAAGAATCAGAGTCGCTCCGATTGAGGCTATAATCAAATTTAAATGAATCGATCCACCAGCTGCAAGTGAACCCAGTAATACGGAATTGATACCTGTACTGATTCCAATAACTACTAAACTCAGAACAGGATGCCCTTTCCAGCGTGCCAGTGGTGTTGAATAAAGCCAAAAAAGTGCAAAGCTGATCAGATAGATCGCAGCGTATAACCATCCGACAAAAATTGCAAAAACGAAACCGGCCACTTGTAACAAAAGAGAGGCCGGTTGCATCCAGCCAGACATTTTAGGCGGGTTTTTTAAACCTCCGATTGGCCCCTCATCTTTGTCCCAATATGAATTGTATGCAGTTGCTCCTCCAAAAAGAAAAATGTGAATATTCAAAAACTGAAGCCAGTACTGCCTTATATTCAATTCCACAGTATCAGCCATTAAGCCACCGAGCAGATAGCCTCCGGAAAGAATCAGAACCTGATAATGCGGACGCAAATGAATAAAAAAATTCCAGATTTGTTTTATCATCAAGGATGGTTTTAATAGCATAAATTTACAATAGAAAAATGTTACATAAAATCAATTCAAAGTCATATTTTGATCGTATGATGCATCTGCAACAAGAAATCTATTCCGGATGGCCACTATTAGAAAAAAACATCTGGCTTTCACTAGTAAACAAACATGAAAAAGATTTAAATCCAATACTTCTGCCTTATTTTCATAAAAGATCAGCCGGTGAAAAGAATCCCGTGATAGATTTTCTTTTTGAATATTACCGGTTTCGCCATTCTCACTTAATGAATTGGTCGCCGGGTATTGGTATCCGCCTTGAAAAAACAGATCTGTGTGAGCCGGATATTTCAGAATTGATGAGTTCGCAAACAGAATATTTTATAGACCCAAAAACCATTCCTGAAAATCGCATTGATTCATTTCAGTGGATAACAGAAATACTGATCTCCTCTTCAGAAAAACCTCCCTCCTTTGGCTGCTTTGGGATGCATGAATGGGCAATGGTTTATAAAGCAAAAAAAATCCGGCATTCCTATTTACCTCTGCGTATGCCAATGAAGAAAATTGCTGAATTTGTTGAATCCAGACCACTGGTCTGCACACATTTTGATGCATATCGTTTTTTCACCAGAGATGCCAAACCTCTGAATAAATACAAACCGGAGAGAAAAAGTTTTTCAGAATTTGAGCAAACCGGATGTATTCATACGAACATGGATCTCTATAAATGGGCATTTAAGGGATACCCGTGGATTTCAAGTGAATTAATCCGGAAAGCCTTTTTACTTGCGCTTGAAGCCAGAACCATCGATATGCAAGCGAGTCCGTATGACTTATCGGATTATGGTTATGAACCAATCAAAATAGAAACAGATGAAGGCCGCAGGATATATCTGGAAGCACAAAAGATGATTCATGAAAAGTCAGTAGAAATACGAAGCAGACTGATTCATGCCTATGAGGATATCATAGGTTGTTTTAACCTACAACAACATTGAAACGCCGGGATAAGCTTGCAGATAGCTCAGTGCTGTGATTCAGCTGCCGGTTATCTCTAAACCGGAAATGATATTTTTCCAAAATTAACCCTCTCCTTCCGGCCGGTAACCGCCTGAAAGCTGAACCCTTCGCCCGATAACATCTCATTCGCGAGAACTGCAAAAATTACCGCTTCCTTGGCATCGGGGTCGATTCCCAATGCGGATATACTCTTTACTTCTACATTATCCAGCAAATCGCTGATCCGCTCAAGCAATACCGGGTTATGCAAACCGCCGCCGCTTACATACACCTCTTTTACCTTTTTTTGCCGGACGAAAAAACTGATAAAATCTGCTATCGTAACAGCAGAAAGTTCAGTCACTGTTGATATGAGATCTTCAGGCGGAATCAGGGAAAGATCGATACCGGATTTGACTGCCACCCTTTCAATCCAGCTATGATTAAAGATTTCGGGCCCTGTGCTTTTAGATTCTCTTATTTGAAAAAAATCATCCTTCAGCAGCACCTTCAGTAAATCAAAATTGATGTTACCTGAGATTGCAATTTTTCCGTCTTCGTCATATTCACGGTTAAAATAGCGCCTTGAAAGATTGTCGATAAGCGTATTTCCCGGACCTGTATCTGTAGTAAATAAAGACCTTTCTTTTTCGGATTCCGGAGGCAGGTAGGTGAAATTGGCAATGCCTCCTATGTTAAGTAATATTCTTCCTTCGGTTGGGTGGCCGAAAAGCAAACCATCAACAAGTGCCGCCATTGGTGCCCCCTCACCGCCTGCTGCCGTATGTTTTTGTCGAAAATCACTGACTGTTAAGACTCCGGTTTTATAAGCAAGATGGTCTCCATCCCCGATCTGGAATGTGCTGTTTATATTCTCAGGATTTTTAAATCTTTGATCACGGGCAGGATAATGATAGATGGTCTGACCATGACTGGCAATGCAATCAACCTGATCTGAATTCATATTCCATCTTTTCAAAGCCTTCATAATCAATTTACTGTGATACCCGGCAAGCCAGGTGTGCAAATAACACACATCTTTCAATAGAACTGAGTCAGCAAATGATACTCTTTTCAGCAACTCTTTTTGATTCTCTCCGTATGGCATCGTAATAAATTCAACGACTTTAACGACCGTATCAAAGCCATTCCCTTCAATATCACACAATGCAATATCCAGCCCGTCAAGAGATGTGCCCGACATTAACCCAATAATTCTTTTTCTTTTTTTTAGAGATGTTTCTGCTAAACTTTTAATAAATGGATTCATATTTTAGAGCTATCAGTTAAAAACTTCAAAATTATCAAATAATATGTCAGATATTACCGAATCGGAGTATAAGGAATGGGAAGAAGATGTAAAATTTCTGGTAAAGATTCTCCGCGAAAGTTTTGAAAGCAGTGATGCTTCTTTTTATCTCGATGAGCTCAATGAGACACTCTATATTGAACTTGAGGGACTTTCTGATTATTCGAATGAAGAAATTTCAGAAATAGCCGGACCTGTTCTTGAAGAACTTGATTTGGATTTTGAGGATATTATCTTACTGCCACTATAAAAATTTTATTAATATTTAAAAGCGCTTCCATTCTCATAACCGGTTTAGGTAAAAATACTAATTATATATCATGACTCATTCATTCACACTCTCATGAACAAAATTCACAGCGGCTATTCAATGAAATGCATCATGTGCGGTGCAGAAAACAGTGAAGATGAAACAACAACCTATTGTACTGTTTGCGGAGGTGTATTAACAATTGAATACAACGAAGCAAGAAAAGAAATACAGTATCCTTTACAAGAGATAGTACACGACCCTCTCAAGAACCATCCATCTGCTTTAAAAAGGCTAAACAGGTTATCTGACAGATACCAGGCAGAACTATTCGCAAAGCTGGAGTTTGAACATCCAACCGGCTGTTTTAAAGACAGGGGAAGCTATATTGAAGTGCAAAAAGCTCTTGAGCTGAATTCAGATGCCATATGCCTGGCTTCAACTGGAAATATGGCTGCATCCGTAGCTGCCTATGCATGCTATTTTAAAATTCCCTGCTTTGTATTTGTCCCTGAGAGTACTTCTGAAGCAAAAATTGCTCAGGCAATCATTTATGATGCAACCATTATCAGAATCCGGGGTGATTTCAGCAAGTGCGAAACTCTTTGCCGCGAATTTGCGACTTCCGGAAACTACTACCTGGCAGGTGACTACGTTTTCCGGGAAGAAGGACAAAAATCTTTTTCATATGAACTGCTGGATCAGGGAGGCAGTGATTTTGATTACATATTTATTCCTGTGGGATGCGGAACCAACTTTGCAGCAATCTTTAAGGGCTTTAAAGAGATGAAAAAAGCCGGTGTTGTTGATCACATACCTTCACTAATCGCCGTACAGCCTGAAGAGAGCTCACCTGTTGTTGAGGGGATCTTCAAAAAGAAAAAAATACAAAAAGAGAAGGTTACCACAATGGCATCTGCAGTTGCAGCTTCAAACCCGATTGACTTTTATAAAGTATTGAAGGGAATAGAGGAAACGAATGGGAAAGCGTTCACGACAACTGAAGATGAAATTTTAATATCTCTTAGAGAGATGGCTGTTGAAGAAGGCCATTTTACCGAACCTGCCTGTGCCCTTCCCCTGGCCGCTTTTAAAAATCATCCGAATCTCTTTAAAAACAGCAAATGCCTCCTTGTTCTGACGGGATCAGGTTTGAAAGATACAAAAGTGGTGGCTAAACACTCTCTTACCCCGCCCGTTTTAGAACCGGATATAGAACACGTTAAAAGCTATATAAACTCAGGATTTATTGAGATGCAGAAAGAGTCGTGGGGTAAATCACGCGACATGGATTTAGCCAATTTAAAAATGGGAGAAAATCATAAAAGACTTTATCAGGATTACGTTGAACGAATTAAAAAACGTGGCAAATCCTTAAAAAAAAATGAAACAGATTATTTGCAAACCATGGTTTTGAACGAAGAGACCGGACTTGATTATCCCCTGGAGGTTCTTGATTACAAGCTTACCATGCGTAAAGATGAGTTGATAAGTGCCGGTGTAAAATTAAAAATCAGCGGAAGAGAAATTATTTCCCGAACTAAGGGTGTTGGACCCGTAGATGCAACACTAAGTGCCATTAAAGCAGAAACAGATAAAATTCTGACCCTTGAAGTAAAAAACCATGAAGTTGAAATACTCAGCCCGGATACGGATTCACTCGTAATTGTCACTCTTATGCTTGAAAAAGAAGGCCAGCAGTGGACTGCAAAAGGAGCATCTCCGGATACCGTTGAAGCGGCTATTAAAGCTTTTGAAAAAGGATTTGCAATAGCTGTCAAATCATCTAAGGAATGAAAAATTTGGAAAAACCTTATAAAAATTGTACATTTGTCTATAATATTCAGACATTTATCTAAAATGGAGAAAATATGGCAAATCGAGTTGAAGAGGTTGCAGTAAAATACAGCGTAACAGAAGATGATTTTACCACATTGAAAATTGCAAACAAAGGTGTATCTCCAGATCTGTTTTTTGATATTCTTGATTTTTCGAATTTCACAAAAGATGAATTAGCCGAATTGATGGATCTCTCATTTAAAACTGTTCAGCGCTATCAAAAACAAAGTAAAAATTTTAATGCACTAAACAGTGAGCAGCTCCTGAAAATGGTTTCCCTTTTTCAAAAAGGTGTCCACTTATTTGGAAGCACGGAATCATTTAATTCGTGGCTCAGAAAGCCATCGTATGGCTTGGGCAATGAGCAGCCATTTAAGCTCCTGCAAACATCCGGTGGCATAGATCTTATCATCGAAGAGCTTTATCGTATTGAACACGGAGCTCTTGCATAACATGTAAAGATGATCGTTTATCGCATCACAACCGAAAAATGGGCGAATCAATTACGCGGATCCGGATATGCTGCGAGATGGAATTCAAAAGGAAGTTTTGTCATTTACACGGCTTCAACACGCGCCCTGGCCTGTCTTGAAAATCTTGTCCATAGAAGTGGTGAAGGGTTGAATAAAGTATTCAAGGTAGTAGAAATTAATATTCCCGGATCACTTACTATTGCACCTGTTACACAAAACCAATTAAATAAAGACTGGACAGTGCGAGAAAACTATCATCAAACGCGAAATATCGGAGACATGTGGCTAAAAGAGAAGAAATCCCCCATTTTAAAAGTACCCTCAGCCATTATACCTGAAGAAATTAATTACCTGATCAATCCGGAACACCCTGATTTTCAAAAAATATCGATAAAACGAATATCCGGTTTTTTATTCGACAACCGGCTTACCTGATACCGACTTCTACTGATTCCATTTTTCGCAACCGGCTGACCTTCGCGAATAGATAATTGAAAATATTTTCCACTCGTCCGAATCTCTAATAAAACTGATCTCATTTTGTCCGCAATGGCTAAATGCACCATTCAGAAAAAATCCGTAGTCCATAACCGCTGTGGCAAAATCTCCATCAATAAAAACTTTAAGATCTTCAAACCTCTCATCCCAAACATTATCGTTGGAATTGCTAACCGCTTCAATAAAACCCTCAGCCGAAGAAGTAGTCAGAACGGTGCCATTTTCTGTATGATCTACAATTTTCATAGTAATATCTTCATAAAACAGATTTTTGATTACCTCCCCATCTCCTGAACGCATTGCATCAAACAAGGCATTCACATTTTTTTCAATTTCTGATGATTGTGCTTCACAATTCGAAAAATTGAAAGTTGTGCAAACGAATAACAAGAGTACAGGTATCCATTTCAGGTTCGATAAATCTATATATTTAGGTAGTATCATGAGTTTTGATTATTACCTGTAATTTTAATGTCTTTCATAATACGATTAATAAGGATATCGATCACTTTGATTCATTACTATTTTAAAAATTTCAGTTCTTATTTCCGACATATTATAATAATAGCCTGATTTATCAACTCCTCTGTTCTGCCGGTTGGTAAGCAGAATGATCGATATATTCGCACCCGGTATCACAACGATACTTGTACCTGTAAATCCGGTGTGGCCAAACGTACCTTCAGATGCGCCATCTGCAGAAAATATTTTGGGATCCATTGCCCATCCAAGGCCGTTGTTAAAATCCTCTTTTCCGAGAAATTCATCAACTATTTCTGTTGAAATTATCTGTTTATCTTGAAAACGGCCTCCATTCAACAACAAATCAATTAAAACCTGAATATCATCAAGCGTTGAGAACAGGCCTGCATGACCCGCAACGCCTTTATTTGCATACCAGGCATTGCCATCATTGACTTCGCCTTTTAATGTATAATTACGCCAGCCGGTCCAGCTTTTCGGATCCACATCTACACTGTAACCAAAATCCTCATCATGAACCATTCGTTTTTCAAACGGATTCCCATGTGATGTGGCGGCAATTTTTTCGAAATTTTGATCCAGCGGGTTGAAAGCCGTATGCTGCAAACTCAAAGGTTCAAACAGTTGTTCTGTGAGAAATTCATCCAGCGGCAGGCCTGATGCTCTTTTGATGATATCTCCCAAAAGCATAAAACCCAGGTCACTGTAATTCCTGCCTTTTCCAACCTCATATTTAAGAGGCATTTCAGCAATTGCATGATATCTTTCCGTTTTGTTGGATGCTTTATAATAAAGTGGCTGCCACTCGTATAACCCTGCGGAATGGGTAAGCAGATGCCGGATGGTAATTTTCAATTTTTCCGGCTGATTGAATTCAGGTAAATAGTTGTATATGGCATCATCAAGCTGAATACGTTCTTTGTCTGAAAGAATCATGATTCCCATCGTCGTGCCCAAAACCTTGGTCAGTGAAGCAAGATCAAAGAGATGATCTGTAGTCATAACGTCAGGATTCCTGAGAGAATCAAGTTGATAATCATATAAATGAGCATAACCAAAGGCTTTTTTATATAAAATCTGATCCCCCTTTTTTACCTGTAAAACTGCCCCGGGTATCTCTCCTTGTTCAATGTGAAAGGCCATCAGGCTGTCCAGCCGGGATGACAGAGTATCATGGTCTGCCGATTTATCCGGTGATCCACAGCCGAAAATGCATAGCAAGCATAAATATCCAATGGCAATGTGTTTTGTGAACTTCTTGCAAGCAGTTTTATTCATCATAACGTTATTCTTACGATTCCCCATAAAACGATAGATTTCATCTTGCGGAGTTCAATTGTTTGATTACTCTTTTCGCTTATCAACTAAATAGTCGATGGAGAGTTTGTCATTGTCGGATAAATAAAGTACAAATAATAGCAAAAGAGTTCTTGGCAGTATGTGAGTGGTAATATCAAAAAAAGATTCTCTAAATCTAATCAATCATAATCGGAATCCATATACATAAACTTCTTAACTTTTTTATTTGTTTGACAGCGCGAATCTCAGCCATGTTCAAATCGTGACACTATAACTCAAGCCTTACGTGTTTCTCGAAAAGTGCGCAATGTTTGTACAAAGAACGCAAAGATGCAGTTAACTCTTTGCGATCATTGCGAGCCTTTCAACTTTGCGGGCTTCGCGTGAAACAAAAGGGATGGGATGGGATGGATTCACGACGATTTTCACACCGAAGGGTGTGTTCCGGGACTTTGATCTGAAGATGAACCGTTTTCCTGCTTCACGCCCTCATCGAACACGTAGTGAAATCTCCTTGATTGTTGCAGTGGTTATTTGTAGCCATAATAAGGAGATTCCTCCACTACTCCCGACAGTAGCAAACACCTTACTCGTGGTGTGATCATTTACTGTCGGGATCCGGTCGGAATGACAAGATAATTTTTGGATAGAGGGCGGCGTATCAAATCCACTGCTGTGCAATATCTTTTGCCACGCCGCCAAGGCAGCTTATTCCATCCTCGCGGCGCGGAAAAGATGTTGCTCTTATCTGGTTACTGACGCCGTGCATTATCAACCATACATCCTGTCATCTCGAGCGCAACCTCTGCGTGTTTTTCGTTGAGGTGGAGTCGAGAGAACTCTCTGCCCCTTTCTGTACGTATTGAAGGGGGACTATTATGCCATAGTTGAAATTTACGGCTGTTATAGCAAACAAATAAATCAGCTCCGAGACTGGTTTCGTTTTTCAATATCTGTAACATCCCGGAACTGCCCATTCGTATGGTACCATTCGGCGGAATCTAAGGCGGATACCGGCCAAAAGCGAAACAGCTTCGGTAATGCCCATTTCCTCAAATAAAAAATCGGCTATAAAAAAGTGCTCTGCATCGGGAGTTAGTGCCTCTTGTCCGCTCACATTCAGTTCGCGCCAAAAACCGTTAATCCCAAATGCACCCGATTCCAGAAATCCAATTTCGTTGTGAGTAAAGGTGAGCGAGCTGCTTACACTCAGCTGTTCAAATATCAATCCAAGTTCTCTCTCAATATCGCTGGTTTGCAGCTCTTCAAACTCGAGCTCGTCATGTTCGTACCGGTTCAGCTGTACCCTGAATTCAGCATTTTTTACAGGCCCTTTTAAATCAAGAGATGAGATGGATTGAAATTGAAAAAGGCTTGACTGTAGTTCAATTCTGTCGTCAGGATCATCAATTCCCTCGGGAAACCCATAATCCAGATTTATGTAAGAAAGTGCCGCTTCGGTCTGAAAATCTCCTTTTCTGTATCCTGCACCAGTTGAAAAATCAAAACTGCTGATAAAACTTTCGGGAAGCGTACCGTCCGGTGTACGTACATTTCCAGCCTCCCTGAAGGAGCCTCTGCCGCTCTTCGTCTTTTACGAAGAAATATGATCGCGAAGAAAAAACCTGATTCGTTTGAGTCGGGCCTCTCCCCCGTAGCTTTCGCTTTGTGAGGGCTATTCATATTAAACCTCTCTCGGGGGGTAGATTTTGATATTCATAAAAAATCATTGATTTTTACATAAGCAATAATTTTTATTGGCTTTTTTATTTTTTTAGACAGTTGAGATAGTAAGTAAATGATTATGTTTACCTTTTAAATCGACGCACTTCTAAGTTCTATGCTGATCTTTAGCTCTTCCCATGCGAATTCCAGGAGCCCCGTTCCGTCCGGACTTCCCAAAACCGAATATCGCAGCTGCTCCGTAAACTCATTCGGCTCCGGAAATACTTCGAGCCGCAGAACATCGAGATCCGGATCGTATTCATCAGCCAGATGCTGATCCCAGTTTTCGTTTAGCATTACCGTCCAGCTATCCCTGCCCGGCATCGTAAAAAAGGCATATTTCCCGGCCGGCACACGGTTGTCGTTAAAGTAGATATCCTCATCAAACTGAACGGATGTAGCCGAGTGAGCTCCGGTAACCCATACACGGTCATAACCAACCAGTCCGCCCCATATAATCCGGTCTCTCACAGATGGAGCGCTATATTTTACTTGTAGATCAACTTCTCCAATCGTTGCTGAAGCCTCCCTGGGCGGACTTAAAACTTCTGTTCCTTCATTCTCACTACTGGTTGTATCTTGCTGATGGTGCTCCAATCCTTCTGACGTTTCTGCGATATCACTATTTGATGATAAATCATGATCAGATTGTTCCTCATTTGAACTGCATCCGGCAAAAAGCAGTAGAATAGTGATCATCAAGAACCCTAAGCACATTTTCCCTGAGCGGTTTTCAGATAAAGCCGGCCGGTTCAAGACAGCTTTTATTATTGCGAAACAAATCGATAGATCAGTTATATAAGACATTTTTCTTTTCATAATAAAGTTGAATTTAATATCGCAGTACATTCAGCCTGAAGTGTACTGCATTGGGTTAATATTGAACTACTTCAGGCAGACAAAGTTCCGGCCTGAAAGCGGTAAATGAAGCCGTTCTTAACCTTTGGGAGGGGGAGCTAAAATATCTATAAAGGGAGAGGGAATATCATTATGGATGTAATAAGAGTCCGTATCTTTCAAACTCTTCTCTGAGGGTGATGGATGCTCTGCAACAAGCATTAGATGGTTCATGATGCTTTTTTGAAAGAGAGACTCATCAGCCCGATGATCATCGTCTTGCATTGATGAAAGCTCAACCATACGGTTAGTAACAACACAAAATCCCTGGCAGTCATTATCAACCATTTCTCTGAGCTCGCACTCTTCCGTGGCTAGCTGTTCCCAGTTCATGCCATACTCAACCAGAAGCAACAATGGTGCCAATCCTGCTGCCATGTAGCAGAGTAGCAACATCCGGGAGGTATGATGGATAAATTGAGACATTTATTCTGCGATAGGATCTTGCGTTATCAATTGTGAAAGTTCTACTGCATTGTACGTATATAATAGGGTTTAGGATTGCTTTTTAGATGTAAAAGATTTAAAAAGGCCGGGAACACGAAAAAAAAGTAGAAACCATCTCTTTAATAATTTACTCCGCGTCCCGGCTACTCTGCGGTTCAAATCATCAAAACTCCCATCTCACCATCGCATTCAAATTCCGTCCCGGCATAGGAGCAT
>CAZFAJ010000051.1:0-20541 GCA_964517005.1 uncultured Balneolaceae bacterium
CACCTGCTGCCGGTGGGAAGAAAACCGATGATCTATTATCCGATTGAAAAATTGACCGGTTCAGGAATTGAAGAGGTATTAATTGTGACTGGTACCGAGCATATGGGGGATGTGGTTAATCTGTTGGGTTCAGGAAAGGATTTTAACTGCCGTTTTACCTATAAGGTTCAGGATGAAGCCGGTGGCATTGCACAGGCACTAAGCCTGGCTGAAAATTTTATTGGCGATAACAGCATGACGGTTATATTGGGTGATAACGTTTTTGAATCCTCCATTTCTAAAGCAGTTAGCAGTTTCCGGAACCGCGGGGCACAAATCATGATAAAAAAAGTTCCCGATCCGGAGCGTTTTGGTGTGCCGGAATTAGAAAATGGTAAAATTATTGGAATTGAAGAGAAACCGGAGAAACCAAAATCAGAGTACGCGGTGACCGGCATCTACATGTACGATCAGAAAGTGTTTGAGTATATCAGGGAGCTGGAGCCATCTGAGAGGGGAGAGCTTGAAATTACCGATATAAACAACCGGTATATATCCGAAGGAAAAATGAGCTACTCAATTCTGGAAGAATGGTGGACAGATGCGGGCACTTTTTCATCCTACAATCTTGCAAATGAATTGGCAAACAGGAAAGATCTATGAAGTTTTTGATTACTGGTGCGGGTGGTCAGCTTGGACGTGAATGGTCAGAGACTCTTCAGCAAAAAAATCTGCCTAATGTCTCCTTTGATTCCGTTGATCTTGACATTACGGATTATGATAAGGTCCGGCATGTAATCAATTCCGAGAATCCCGATGTGGTTATCAATTGTGCTGCCTATACGGATGTGGAAGGAGCTGAAGATCATCGGAAGAAAGCGTTTCATATTAACCGGGATGCTGTTAAAAATTTGGCAGCAGAGTGTAAAAAATCTGAAAAACTTCTTATACATTTCAGCACGGATTATGTATTTCCCGGAAAATCTGATGATATGAAACAGTTTCCGGAAGGATACCCGGAAGATGCCGAAACCGGCCCTATAAACATTTATGGCAAAAGTAAACTGGAAGGTGAAATTGCCATTCGGGATAGCGGTGCGGATCATCTTATTATTCGTGTCTCCTGGTTATGCGGTAAATATGGTGACAATTTTGTGAAGACGATGCATCGTTTGTCGGAAGAGAGGGAACATTTAAAAGTGGTACATGATCAGTTTGGAAGCCCCACATTTACCGAATCTCTGATTTCTGCCACACATGAGTTAATTGATGCAAAGAAAAGAGGGACGTATCATTATACGTCAAAGGGCATTATAACATGGTATGAATTTGCAGCTGCTGTTTTTGAAATAAGTGGCAGGAAAGTCGCCGTACAGCCTGTTCAGTCGCACGAATTTCAATTCAAAGCTGAAAGGCCGGTATTTTCAAAACTATCAACTCAAAAAATAGAATCCCTGAATCATGAATTGACAACCGGCTGGCGAACCGGTTTGCGGAATTTATTGAACCAGCTAAATGAATGAGCATTTAACATATTGAAATGATATGATTTTTGAGCCATTGGAACCCGCCGGACTTATTTTATTAAAGCCGAAGATTTTTGGGGATAGCCGCGGTTATTTTCTTGAGACGTTCCGGCGGGAATTTTTTAAAGAGCATGGAATTGACATTGAGTTTGTCCAGGATAACTACTCATTTTCGCGAAAAAAAGCACTGCGCGGACTCCATTTCCAAACCGGGAAATCCGCCCAGGCCAAATTGATCACCGTAGCTCAAGGCTCTATTTTAGATGTGGCTGTTGATATAAGAAAAGAGTCTCCTACTTTCAAAGAGTATGCGGCAGTAGAACTGAACAGTGAAAATCATCATCAGCTTTATATACCGGAAGGATTTGCTCACGGTTTTGCTGTTCTTTCTGATGAGGCGGCTGTTATGTATAAGTGCAGCACCTATTATGATCCGGATTCTGAAAGAGGAATCAGGTGGAATGATCCTGAACTGAATATTGACTGGAAGACAAATGATCCGGTTCTGTCTGAAAAGGATAGAAAACTTCCGCTTTTGCAAGAGATTTCTGATAATGATCTATTCTGATTTCTCAATTGTGATAAAAAAAGATCAAATTATTAATTTGAGAATAAAAACATAGGTTTCAAATCAAAAAAATAAATAACACATGCGTATTCTAATTACAGGTGGAGCGGGTTTCATCGGTTCCAATCTGGTATTGTATCTGCACAAAAATTTTCCCGATATAGAGATTTACAATATTGATAAGCTGACCTATGCCTCCGATATTAACTATTTGTCATCACTGAAAAATTCCAAGAGATACCACTTCAAAAAACTGGATATTGTAGACAGGGTGGTAGTAAGAAAAGCGATCCATTCGTGGCAGCCCGAAGCGGTAATGCATCTGGCAGCTGAATCACATGTTGATAATTCAATCAAGGGACCTGAGCCTTTTGTGCTGTCGAATGTGCTGGGCACATTCAATCTATTGGAAGAGTGCAGGCAATTGTGGCAGCAAAATGGCGACGATATTGAAATGAAACGTTTTTTACACGTGTCAACAGATGAAGTTTATGGAACACTGGGTGAAGAGGGATATTTTACCGAAGACACTCCCTATGCGCCGAATTCACCCTACTCCGCAACGAAAGCGGGCAGCGATTTTTTGGTCCGTTCGTACAACAAAACGTACAAAATGAATACGGTGATTACCAATTGCTCCAATAATTTCGGTCCGCATCAACACGATGAAAAACTGATACCCACTGTGATACGCCGGGCATTAAATCATGAGAAAATTCCTGTTTACGGACAAGGTGAAAATGTAAGAGACTGGCTTTATGTGGAAGATCACTGCCGTGCTCTGGAAAAAGTGCTGTTTGAAGGTGGTGCAGGCGAGCCGTATAACATCGGAGGTGATAACGAATGGAAAAATATTGACCTTGTACGTCTCATTTGTACCATTCTGAATGAAGAAAAAAGTGAAGGGCCGGACGGTGATTATGCGAACCTGATCTCATTTGTTACTGACCGGCCGGGGCATGATTACCGATATGCTGTCGACGCATCCAAAATCAAAAACGAACTGGATTGGCAGCCCGGGTCTGATTTTAAAGAACAGCTTCGAAAAACGGTTCAGTGGTATATTGAAAAGTATGCCGGGTAATGCGAGGCTGTCCTAAAAGATTTGTTTGATTTATGGATACCTTCATTATTAAAGTTTATTGGTTCTACAGGAATTGTTGCGGGTAGTTATTTTTCTGAGATAGAAGACCTCCCTTCTCGAGAGGCTGTGAGAAAATAAGGAAACAAGCACTTAAAACACTCCTTCTTTTTTGCCACGAGGACACGAAGTCACGAAGTAACACGAAGAATTCGAACCATATCTAAAATTAAGCTGATCGACTCCCAGTCATGCTTTTTGGAGGATTTCGTGCTGAATGCTACGGCAGATAAAAGTTTCCAACATCACTCCAGGATTTAAAAATATAATCCGGCTCCGGAAAGTCACCATCCAGTTCATTGCTTCGGTCGGCAGCTCCCGTAAACAGGCCGGCGTTCATGCCAACGGACTTCGCTCCCTTTATATCCGTATTCAGCCGATCGCCTAAGTGGGATGAGCCATCTGCAGGGCACGAACATTCATTCAAAACAAATTCAAATGCACGCTTATCTGGTTTACTGTAGCCTGCCTCATCGCTGAACAGAAAACTGCTGAAACAGCTGAGCAAGTTTAGCTCATCCAGATATTTGCGGAGTGTTTTACCGGAAGTGACCATTGTATCAGAGATAATTGCCAGTTTGAAATTTCCCGCAAGCTCAGTAATAACGGAATCTGCTCCTTTAATTAATTCAGGAGGACTGGATAAAAATGATTTCTCATATTCAGCAAAAAGATACTCGAGATCGCTGTCTGAAATATCAAAACCAAGTTCCTTCGTAAACATCCGCAATATGATTCTCGGTGGCAGCGTGCGGTGTTCATTGAACCAGATGTCGTGAAAGTGATTTGAAAGCGTACCGTATACGTCCGCTATTTTATCTTTTTCAAGTTCAATATCATACCGGCTGGCAACTTCGCGAACTGCCATGCTCCGGATTTTATTTCTCTGGTCACCGCCTGATCCGGCCTGTACTATAGTATCCCAAAAGTCTATTGAGATTAACTGTCTGTTTCGAGTCATCTGTTATGTTCTGTAGATTTTTTAAATTTTTTTCTGATAATATCGTAAAGGCTTTCAAACGTTTCAATCCCGTGATCCGCTAACCACTGTTTGTTTTGATTCCGTTCATGCCGTGATCGTATAAAAAAAGGAGTAATTCCGAGTTTTACTGCCGGTTTCAGATCCGTTATTTTATCTCCCGCCATATAAGAGCTGTTAAAATCGATATCATGCTTTTTTGCAGCCTTACGAAACATGCCGGTTCCGGGTTTTCTGTCTTCAGGGCTGAAATCAGCCGGCGGAGAATCGTGTTCCGGATGATGGGGCGCAATATACCAATCGTCGATATGTGCGTTCTGTTTTTCAAGTTCTCTGTCCACCCATTCATGTAATTTTTGAACCTGTTCCAGGGAAAAATGTCCGCGTACGATTCCCGATTGATTTGTTACAACAATCACCTTGAACCGGTTTTTATTCATCCAGCGGATGGCTTCTATCGTACCCGTGCACCATTTCCACTCCTCCGAGCTATAAACAAAATTGTAATCAACATTAATAGTTCCGTCTCTGTCGATGAAAAAAGCTTTCTGCATGAACTGAATTTTAAAAGGGTAAGGCCTTTATCTGTTTACATTTTAATTTAGAGGATAAAAATACGAATGATTCCGATTAACGAAAATAAAATGGGAATTTCTTCTGATTTTAAAATCCGCAATCTCCAATTGGAAAGGTGCAGATCAATCCCTAATTTTAATTTCAAAAATAAAAGGTACTATCCGTTGAATAAAGTCCAGATAATGTCGGCTGAGGATGTGAATCGCACGTATTTGCGTTTTGCCCATCAGTTTATTGAACCCTATGATGATCCGGCCGAACCCGTAGTAATCGGCATGCAGACCCGCGGCGTATACATGGGAAAGCGAATCCTGACTATTATTGGAAATGAATTTTCAAAGAGCCCTGATTTTGGTATTCTGGATGTAACATTCTATCGTGATGATTTTCGCACCAAACTAAAAATGCCCCAGGTTCAGGTAACAGAGATTCCGTTTGATATCTACGAGCGGGACATTATTCTTGTGGATGATGTGCTCTATACCGGACGGACCATCCGCGCTGCGATGGATGCTCTTATGGCATATGGACGTCCCCGGAGTATTAAATTCTGCTGTATGATTGATCGCGGCCATCGCGAACTTCCCGTTGCAGCCGATTATGTTGGGATGAAGGTGCCAACCCATCAAAATGAAGAAGTCAGGGTAAAAGTGAAGGAACTGGATAGCGAGGATGCAGTTTATCTTGTAAATGTGGAACAGGAGGAAGGCGATGAGTGAAGAGATGCCGGAGTATGATTTCGGGCAAAAACATCTTCTTGGGTTAACCGGTTATTCAGGCGATGATATCCTCTATGTATTGGATCAGGCAAAGACATTCAGAGAAGTGCTCGACCGGCCTGTTCCTAAAGTTCCCACACTGCGCGATAAAACCATTGTCAATCTCTTCTATGAAAGCAGCACACGTACGCGCCTCTCATTCGAATTGGCCCAAAAGCGAATGGGAGCGGATGTCATTAATTTTTCGGCCAGCACATCCAGTACAAAAAAAGGGGAGTCGCTGAAAGATACAATCCGCAACATCAGTTCGATGAAAATCGATATGGTGGTGGTGAGGC
Source organism: uncultured Balneolaceae bacterium (assembly GCA_964517005.1). Lineage (GTDB taxonomy): Bacteria > Bacteroidota > Rhodothermia > Balneolales > Balneolaceae > CAYVBJ01. The sequence continues at coordinate 5,827 of CAZFAJ010000051.1, forward strand.
ATGAGAGCCCCGGAGTTCCTCATTTTTTAACCCGGTGTGTGGATGCGGCCATTATTAATGCCGGTGATGGCGCCCATGAACATCCCACCCAGGCACTGCTCGATATGTTTACGATGAGGCAAATTACGCCGGATTTACAGGGCCGGAAGATAGCGATTATCGGGGATATTTCTCACAGCAGGGTGGTGCGGTCCAATATCATCGGTCTGACAAAAGTGGGTGCCGAAGTAACCGTCTGCGGCCCAAAATCACTGATGCCGGTTTTTGTGGAATCACTGGGAGTGAATGTCTCTTACGATCTCGAAGAAACACTGGGCTGGTGTGATATCGCCATGGCACTTCGTATACAGCTGGAGCGAATAGGTGGCGGCACAGATCTGTTCCCCAGCCTCAGGGAGTATCATGAAAAATTCGGAATTAAAATGGCCCATCTTGAAAAATATCCCGATTTTACCGTCATGCATCCCGGCCCGATCAATCGGGGAGTGGAGATGGAAAGTGATGTGGCCGACAGTGAACGCGCGGTAATCCTGGATCAGGTGACTAATGGTGTGGCGGTACGGATGGCGGTGTTGTATTTGCTGAGTGGCGGGGTGAGGGTATAGGCTGATAAATCGATTTTAAAAAGTAATCCATTTCTGTCTATGCACAGGGGGATTTTTAAATCTGATATAACGGTATCCGGCCTAAATTTGAAATTTCCGAGAATGTTTAAAAATACTTGAAAACGAGCGGAGGAAAGAGAATAAACATGAAGCCGATCATGGTATTTATTTTGGAAAATGAACTTTATTTTTATCATGTAACAGTAAAAATCATATGATAACAGCCCGTAAAGTCTTTAAAAAATTAGACAGGATTTATCTAAGATTTCGATATTCCGGGAAAGAAGTACAAAAGCTGATAAATCATCCTGATGAAAGGGTTTGCTTATTGGCAAAGTCTTTAGATGAATCGCTTCGTCAAAGTTTTTTAGACAAAGAAAGATCCCTAATTCAAACTATTGAAAGGAAAAGAAAAGCGATAATAAAAGAGGACGCTCAGATTCAAGCAACAAACTCTCCAAATTCAGATAAAACAGATTCGGCAAAATACTTGGCAAAAGTTTCGAGTAAAAGAAAATCCTGGGCAAGTTTACAGTTAAAAATTATAAGAAATTTAAAACCCGAAAAAGGATTGGAATTTGGAACTTGTCTTGGAATTACTGCAGCTTACCAGGCGCAGGGTATGAATTTAAACGGAGCCGGAACATTTATAACAATGGAGGGACTTGAATCAAGACAGAAATTTGCTTTGAAGCTATTTGATTCATTAAATGTCGAGAATGTCCATTGCATCCAAGGGGATTTTAATGAAACCTTGCCTGAAGTGATCAATAATTTCGGGCCTTTTGATTATGTTTTTATTGATGGCGACCACCGTTACGAGTCAACAGTGAAATATTTTAAAACACTATTGCCGCATTTAACAGAAAATGCAATTGTAATTCTGGATGATATCAGGCTGACTGATGAAATGTTTAAAGCATGGAATGAAATAAAATCTGATCCTTCTGTTTCATACTCCTTTGATTTCATCCAGGTAGGATTATGCTTTATTGGAGATTCAGAACAAAAAGAGAGCTACCGGATAGCATTATGGTAATAGCGGCAGCAACGGATTATTATATCTCCTTCCAAAAGCTTTTGAAGTTGGATGCTTACAAGTAAATGGCAATAAAGTTACTTTTTTAAATTCAGCATCATTATAAGCGATAATTTTTTGTTTCTAAGCTCAATCAATAATTTCAACTTTTAATCATATTTTCCGGTACGTATTTGTAAGAGATACGCAAAACCAGCTTTCTTGCAGACATTGTTTTTAAAAAAAATGAAAAAGACTAAAACTGCTTTATATCTGATTCCATATCCCAGGTTTTTTTCCCAACACAATAATGTAGGTGGTCATGTTGCTCATGCTTATGGTATCACTTCCACTTTGGCCAACCAGGGCTATAAGGTGAGAATAATCATGGAAGAGTCTATCCATTTAATGGAAGGAAATCGAAGAGTACCTGAAATTATAAAACTCGAAAAGAACTCAATAATTCATCGCATTTTTTGGGGTAAAAAGTTGGTTGATAAAATAAGTGAGCTGGCAGCTTTAGATAATCCCGAATTTTGTTATGTCAGATACTCAGTTGGATTTCAGAATTGGCTTCCGGGGTTAAAGAAAACTCTTGGGAATATACCATTAATACTTGAAGTGAATAGTTTTGGATCACAGCGCCACAGGTGGATGTCTTCATTGGAAGGCAGTTTCCTGAAAGCTGCTGATTTGCTTGTAGTAATTTCAGATCCAGTCTATAAATCAATAGATAAATTGTGGGGAAAGAAGTTATCTGATAAATCCATCGTGATAAACAATGGTGTGGATCCAACCCGGTTTTCTGATTGGGAAAAAAATTGCCAGAAAGATTTCGAAGGCCCGATTAAATTGGGCTATACGGGATTAATTGAAAGCTGGTATGGGCTGGATGATGTAGCTCTTGGGTTTATAAAAGCAAATGAAAAATCAGACAAAGAACTTGAATTGCATATTTATGGAGATGGTCCCTACAGAGCTCACATGCAAAAGAAATATTCTGATTATAGTTCGATCATTTTTCATGGTGCAAAACCTTTTCAGGAAATGCCTGATATAATCGGGAATCTTGATATTTTAATTAATACTGATTCAAAAGAAAAATCCTATACGTCTCCTATAAAAATGTATGAGTATATGTCGAGTGGACGCCCTGTGTTGTCAGCCCGTTCACCTCAAGCTGAAATGCAACTTGAACAGGGCCGGTTTGGCTGGTTTTATGATATGGGTGATCCCGGATCATTTTGTGAAGCAGTGACTGGGTTAATAAATGAAGGAGATCAAGTAACGGCCAGGACCGTGCCGGCCAGAAAGTTTGTGGAAAAGCATCATACATGGGAGAACCGGATATACCATATCCTGAATCATCTTGAAAATTTGTAATTAAAAAGTCGAAGATGAACCGTTTTGAGCGATTTGTATATGATCTTGTAAAGCAAAATCCGCGGATTAAAATGGTGCTGCGTGATCTTTATCAGGGCGTCTTTGATTTTATCCCCGGTAAACCGAATTGGAGTAAAAATCCTGTGACAGCCAGAGAAGGATTTTTCTTCGGTTTTCATGATCATACACCATTCTCTTCTGACAATAAACATTTGCTGGCACATCAATTTGAAATTGCATTGCGTATGCCAAAGCCAAAGGATTCTGTTTCAATAGGTATTTTTAAAGGGGAGAACTGGGAAGATTATACCGAACTGACCAAAACAAGAGCTTGGAACTGGCACCAGGGAGCAAAATTACAGTGGCGCGAAAATACGAATCAGTTCATATATAACGATCATAAAAAGGACAAAAATATTTCGGTGTTGTATGATGCAAAAACATTGAGATCACAGGAATTGCCCTGCCCAATCAGCTCCGTTAGCGGTTCTGGAAAATTTGCAGTTGGATACAGTTTTTCAAGAGTAGAAAAGTATATGCCGGGATACGGATACGTTCACAAAACTCTTGAAAAAGAGATCGATAAAAAAACTTCAGATAATTCAACCATCTATATCCTGAATTTGCAACAAGAAACAAAAAGAAATCTTTTGAGCGTGGCAGATCTAGTCGGCATTGAACCTGTTCCTTCAATGGACGGAGCTTCGCATTTTATCAGTCATGCTTTGTTTTCACCGGGCAGTAACCGCTTTGTTTTCTTGCATCGATGGATTAAGGGGGATGTCAGAAATCGATATTCCCGAATGTTAACATTGGATACTGAAGGCAATTCGCTTCATATATTTCCAACAGATGATATGGTCTCCCATTTGTGCTGGAAAAACAATGAGGAGATTCTTGCTTATTGCAGGGTAGATGGGAGAGACGGATATTTCTTATTAAAAGATCAAACCGAAGAATACAGACAAGTGGGAAAAGATGTTTTTAAATCAGACGGACACCCAGTTTATTTGCCCGGGGAAAACAAAATATTGACGGATACATATCCGGACAGATCCAGAAGGTCGTCACTATTGTTGTTTGATGAGGAATCAAAAAAACTGGAAGTTCTGGGCCGATTTAAACATCCGAAAAAATACAGTTCTCCCGACCCATACAAAAACTGGAGATGTGATTTACACCCGAGAACAGACAGAGATGGAAATTATGCATGTTTTGATTCTGTGCAGAAGGGAGTCCGGTCGCTTTGTACAATGAAGATTTGAATTTTATTATTTGAATTGAAGCTCCCGGTACATTTTTTGAAGACGTTCTTTATAGTTTTGAAAACTAAAATTATCAGAAATGTATCGGGTGGATTCCGGTGTTTTTTTCAAGGGCTTACTAATTAGTTGATCGATTGCCTGGGCAAGCTGTTCAGAACTGTCAGGTTCAATAACTGTTCCGTTAACCGGTTTTGCTACCAAATTGGAATTACCAACATCTGTAACTATAACGGGCAAGCCTGTTGCAACAGCTTCAAGAAGTGAGACATTGAAGCCTTCCGAACGACTAGGCATGATATACGCGTCAGCTGCTTGATAAAATTTAATTAACTGATTTCGGGATACAGGCTCATGAATCTCTACAACTTCTGATACTTTTTTTATTTTTCTATTTATTGATGACTTGTAAGGTTCATCTGCCGGTTGTCCAATGATGTGAAATCTCACATTTTGTCTATCAGTTATCCTGGAAACAGCATCTATTAATATATCAATTCCCTTTTCATAGCGAATATTGGCAACCGTAAAAAAATGGATTTTGTTTTTATTCCATCCCAATTCTTCTTTTAGTTTAATGGTTTTACCTTTATCTGAAAAATGAAAAAGAGTGGTGTCGATGTAATTATACATCACTTCTATATTTATTGATGGATAATACTTGAGAATATCTTTTTTTAAAGCATCTCCGCTCACAAAAATTTTTTCTGCTGCGTTAAGACTTTGTGCAATCAGGTGTTGGAATTTTGATTGATCTTTTGTGATATACCAATCACTTCCATGAATCATTAAAACGGTTCGATATCCATGCTTTTTAAGGATTGGAATGGTAAGACCGGATGGATAAAGCCAATGAATGTGAACAATTACCTCATCAGGTTTGGGTAGTTTTTTTAATAGTTCACTTGCCAATCTGCGAGAGGTAAATTTGGGTGCTTTTCTCTTCGGAATGGACAAATACTTGAGGCGTATAGCTGATGATTCATCCAATAATGGACTTTTATATTGCCTCCTTCTCGTAGTAAAAGGAAGAGAAAATTGTTCTGATACAAATATTTCAGGATCAAATCCCGGTATTTTTTTTGCGACCAGAAAATGATCACGAATAAAGGGTTGTAGATAAGGTTGTTGAATCGTTGGATAATTATGACTGATTATTGCAATTTTCACTTCAATTAAATTTTAATTTTTTGGTCAAACTCTCTGCACCAAGACCAAATAAAGAAACTGTGAATTAGATAGACTACTATTTGGCCTATTACTAAAAGCCATATCGCTGTGATAAAATCAAAATAAATATAACCGGTCATGAGTGCTGAAAAGCGGACAACTAATGAAATTGAGGAAAATATTGGCATCCATTTCTGTTTATCCAAAACAAGCATGGATTTACTTGTTGGAGTTGTTACAAATGTAAGTAATAACATGGGGGCCATGATAGATGCAATGGTTCCGGATATCAACCACTGTTCACCAAATAGCCATGTAAAAGCTGTTTCTCCAATCAGAAAAATAATCGAAAATGGAATAACTGCAATACCAATTAAATATGCCCAAATTTTCAGCAGGAGTTGTGAAATGGGTTTGGACTTGTTTTTGCGGTCTGAAAATTTCTGGAAATAGACATGTCCAACAGATACACTGACTAAGGAAACAGGTCCCATTAAAACTTTGAAAGCCAGACCATAATATCCAAGTTCCTCGTTTCCGAATAGGGCTGTAATCAATAGAACGGGTAATTCGATTGCGCTTGTGCTAAGAAGATTTGATAACAAAACGTATTTCGGATGATCAGCGTAACTCTGAGCTGCATTTTTAATTCGTTTCTTATCCCAATTTGAAACAAAATTTTTAAAATCTGTTGTCTTTTGAAGAACCATACTTAATACAGAAAAGATTCTCCCTGCGATATACCCAATTAACAAACCAATACCTGTGATTCCCCAAAAACCAATTGCAACCTGAACAACTCCTGTACTGCCTGATTGAATAATTTTAGAGTAGGAAAACATCAGAAAGTACTCTTTTCGTATAAACCAATACGTATAAATATTCATCAAACCGTGAAAAAGAATAGCAACAGGAAGAATTATTAAGAAAGGAATAGAAATAAGAAACGTTTCTGAAATCCATTCATTAAGCATAAAAACTATCAGATAACATAATGTGGAGAAGAGAAGGGTAAACAGAAACCCGACCCTAAAAAGATTCATTGCTGTTTCATCTTTTTTTGGTAAAACTATCGAAAATTCATAAGCTCCGGTTCCGATGAGGGAAATGATCACAACCAGAGAGTGGAAAAGTGAAAAAACCCCAAACTCTTCAGGAGTATAAATTCGGGTAATCAACAGGCTAAAAGCCAGGGTAATGAGATGAGCAACGATCGTACCCGAACCAAGGTTAAGAACCTGTTTTACAAATTTTGAATTTAATAATTTCAAGATTTGAGATACGAGTTTAAAATTAGAAAGCAGGATATAGTCACGAAATTGAGCAAATGTTTAAAGGATTATTGATTTTAAATATTCTTTAAAAAAGACCTATATTTGGTTTTTCAAATCGATAATGATACAATTTTAATTAGTCGCATTCGAGGATGACTAAAACTGAAAATAACTCTTTTAGATCAGTAAATTTATTGGATATGATAATTACTCTTTTTCGGTATAAAAAAAGAGTAATTATTATTGTTGGATCTATTACCATTTTAGCTCTGTTAATAAGTTTAGTATGGCCGAAAGAGTATAAATCATCCATTAGATTTGTTCAATACGGAGTTTCAAATCCTGGCTCTTTGGGAAATCTTGTGGGAAATTTTATGCAAATGTCTGTCAACGCAGATCGGGTTTCCTCAGAACAGTCACTCATCATTCTCAGAAGCCGTACTATGCTTGATGAGATTATCGATGAATTCAACCTTCATGATGTTTACAAGAATGATGTCAGAGAGTTTGTGAGAGAAGAACTTGCGAATAATACAATAATTGAAGAAGTAAGAGAGGGTGGGATTGGCTTCAATCCAATTGTTTCAGTCGAAATTTCTGTGTTTGCCAAAGAACCTGAGCTTTCCAAAGAAATTGCAGAATATTATTATAACGAACTGGAACGGAGGATGATTGAAATAAATAAAAAAAATTCACAGGCAGTTTTTAATATGTTGAATAATCGGCTAATGGAAAATTTACAAGATCTGAAAGAAGCCGAAGAAAAATTTGCTGAGTTTCAAAAAAAACATGGAATTATGCAGCTTGAACCACAAGTGGAAAGCATGATTGAAAATTTGGCCACCTTGAAAGCTCAAATGGTTGAGTTAAATATTGAATTGAATGTGACAAAAGCAATGATGCAAAATCGGTCTTCCAAAGTGAAAGAATTGGAATTAAAAAAAACCGAATTAAATAATGTTTATAATGGTCTGATCAAAAGAACTGAAGGAAAGGCAGAAAGTGGTGAACTTTTTGAAGAAATTCCTGAATCACAAGAAATTTTCCCACCACTTTTGAATGTACCTGATTTGGGAATTCAATATATGCGGCTATTCAGAGAGCTTAAAATACAGGAACAAATTTATGAGCTTGTATTTCCTCAATATGAACAACAGCGAATGATGGCAACAAATATTCAATCAGGATTAGAGCAAATAGATACTCCTCAAGTACCTACATATAAAGACAAGCCAAGCAGGGCTCTGATTACGATAGCCGGGTTTATTTTTAGTTTATTTGTTGCCTTCTTTTCGGTTCAATTTTCTGAATTTAAAAGAAAAGGGGAAGAAGAAAATATGGAAAACTATCAGAAATATTTAAAGCTAAAAAAATTATTGTTTTCCGGGAGTAATTAATTTTGAAGCGCTCTGTCTTAAATCATATACCTTCTTACGCAGTATTTCTTTTTTTTAGTGGAGCCCTTTTTCTTCTATTCAGTTATTTCGTATTGAAATTCCTACCCGGTGAGATCTATTTGTTATTCATAAGCCTTATACCGTTATTCTGTTTGGCTTATCTATACATCAATAAAAAAATTTCCCTATTACCAATTTTTGTTATAGTTAGTGCATTTCTCGGCGGTATCGCATATTTGGATGAATCATTCATATTGCCGGGTACTCCATTTCAATTATTATTTATATTTGCTTTTCTGGTCTTTTTAATAAAAAAAGTTAAAGATTTCAATTTCGAAATTAAGCTTACCGGATTTGAATTACTGGTATCTGCATTCCTCTCATTTATCTTTTTTTCATTAATCTATTCAAGTAATCAGGAAGCTGGTTTTTTTGTTGCTTTTCGAATTACAGTGCTCTTCATATTGGTATCTTATCTGGTTAATACTTTGAAAAATATCAAAGAGATTGGAACGGCCCTTATTATGGTTACTATTGTTGCTACATTTCTTGCCGCCTTTTCTTTTGTACAATCTGTTTTAAATCCCGATGTTGCAGCAGCAAATCTTTTATTAATGGGACGTGGTATTGCATCCAGAGCTGCATTGAGCGATGCAGACCCGAATTTTTTTGCCACTACCTTTTTTATTCCACTTGCATTTACAGCTGCAATAGCTCACTCAAAAGTTGATTCTAAATATAGGCTATTGGCAGTTTTGTTTTTTTTAATATTGATGGGAGGAGTTGCCTCAACCTATTCAAGAAGCGCATGGGTTGCCGTTTTTTTTATTTTGATATGCATTATAGCTTATTACAGAAATGTGAAAATCATTGCCTTAGTGATCATCTTATCTATTTCATTTTTAATTTTAAAGCCCGACCTTTGGGGCACACTCTCAGGTGTTTTTAGTAGAATTGCAGATATATTTTCAGGTAGTTCTGATGCCTCTTCAAAAATGAGAATTGTACTAGGCAGTGTAGGACTAAGAATATTCGCCGAAAATTTTATACTGGGAAGTGGATTCAGATCTTTCCCTGTTGAATTTGACCGTTTTAATCAAACTTTTGGAATGGGTGCGGTAAATGAACCTCATAACATCACATACCAGATTTTGGCTGAACTTGGTTTTGTCGGATTTATCCTTTTTGCACTGCTTATTTACTTTATAATTAGAATATGTCTAAAAAATATGAAATTAAGCCGTCAAAATTACCTGCATCAGATTATTTCTATCACTCTGATGGCTTCGTTCATTGGCTATCTTGTATTTCATCAATTCATACCTCGTTTTTTTACTAATACAACGATTTATGTTAATGTAGCACTTATACTTATCCAAAACAGATATTTGCTTACCAATGAAGAATAGTTTTGAGACTTTGCCAAGTATTCTTTATTGTATTTTTTGAAATTCAACCGGGTTTTTAAGAATTTACGCGGCTTGGACACCAGCTGAATGTAGGTGGATAAAGATTTACTTATTTTAAACAAAAATTTTTTTTAAAAATTTTCTTCCAATGTCAGGCCATACTTTTTAGAAAGATGATGGATGGCTTCCTCTATTTCAGCATGAAGCTTGACATCTTTGTTCAAAAACTCAATAATATCTTCTGTTACCGCCCAATAGTAGATCAGCCATTTCCATTTAGACAGATCCGATCCAGCGTAATAAGCATTAAATGAAGTTCTTTTTCAGACAGTCTGATAAATTTTTTGCAAGTCGTTCTCTCGAGTACTGGTCATTCACAAATAGCCGCCCTTTTTGGGAAAGTTTTCTTGTTTGACTGCGATCTTTTTTTAAGTCTTTAATGGCATCTGCCAACTCTTTAGGATTATTGGGTTCAACCGTGATTGCTGCCCCGCTCTGGTCACCGATCACTTTCAGCAAACCTTTTCCACAGGTAATGACAGGTACCTCACATGCCAGGTATTCGTAAAATTTTACGGTAACAATCGATTCAAATGCTTTAGAGGGATTCACCGGATTTACGGCAACATCAAAACTGGAGATATAATAGGGGATCTGTTCATGTTTTTTAAGGCCGACCCATGTTACATTACGTGGTTGGAACTCATCCAAAATATCCTGTAATTGATTGTTCCGGCCACTGTCGCCCACAATGATAAACTCAATATCAGGATCTTTTTCACACATTTTGGCAGCTTTTACAAAGGTGCGAAGATCATGAATAACACCCAATGATCCCACATAACCTACCCGAAACTTATCCGGATTGAATATTTCGTCCATTCCCTGTTGCGGATTCATCATCTTCTGGAAAAGTTGTGTATCTACCCCATTGGTAATAACAGATGTCGGAGTTCCGTTACTTCGTTTTTTAATAATTTTTTCTGCATCAGATGTAACCGGTACAATTAAATCGGCTTTGTGATAGAGCCAGTTTTCAATTCTCCGGCCAAAACGGATGAAAAAAGATTCATTTTCCAGGTCAATTTGATTTACGGCAGAATCCGGCCAGATGTCACGAACTTCAAAAACGAACTTGCTCCCCAATATTTTACTGAGCAAAAATCCGGAAATAGCGGCAAAAATAGGGGGGGAGGTGACGTAGATCACATCATACTTTTTCGGATTTGCCAGCACATAAAAAAAACTCGATATCATGAATGACACAAAGAAAAGTAATTGCTGCGTAACATTTTTACGCTGGTTGGCTATAGCCCATATCCGGTGTACCGAAAGATTATCATGTACTTTTTCTTCATAACACCACTCTTTCTTGTACCGGTCATCCAGTATTCCGGTTGGATAATTAGGCCGTTCACAAACCACATCAATATCCCATCCGTCATTCGCAAGATATTGACTCATGATGTTACTGCGAACTGCACCTGCGCCAATTTCCGGTGGATAATATTGTGTAAGATAAAGTAGTTTCACTAATAAAAAATTATCTTCTGGTTACAACAACTGCAGTTGTAACAACAGCAGCTATTGTTGATATGGTAGCCAATAAAACCTGTAAATCCTGTCTTTTTGCACTCCGAACCTGGAGTTCGTGATTTCGCTTTGAATCCAGTTCATCAAAGGGAATCCGGTCAGTGAAAATCATATCACCCGATTCAATAAGTGTTTCACCAGGCCGTAACCACGCTTTGCTGCCCGCTTTAATAACAAAAACCCGCTCCTGATCTGCTGCAAGACTTAATCCGCCGGCCTGACGCAGGTAGTCCTGAACTGTATAATTTGAGTTATAAGGGTAATTCCCGGGATTGTTAACCTGTCCAAACAAAACAACGGCTTGAAGATCACGGGGCACATAGAGGTGATCTCCATCTAATATGCGAATGTCTTTTAAATTTTCTTTCTTTGATAAGTCAACAAATATTTTCCGTTGAGTGCCGAGCTGTTCCTCAAGTTCAAGATATTCAAAACCTTGACGAAGCTGATCTGATGTGCGCTTTAATGCGTCAATATTAATGTCCGTAACATTTTCAGTTTCTCTGATAGTTGATGTGTTTCTTATAATATATGCTGCGTTTGGAAGTGCATTCTCTTTTAATCCTCCTGACATTTCCAGTAAATCGGCTAAAGTTGCAGATCTTTCTGATATGGGAAAAATTCCGGGAATTTCAATTTCACCGGTAATCCTTGCTCCGGAGGTTATCTTTTCAGATCGGTTAAATGGAACGATAACCCGGTCATTCGGCCTCAAAATATAATTAGTAAAGTCTTCTGCCGTGATAGTCATTCTTTCACGGCTATCTGCAGGAATCACAAAAACTTGTTCCAGGTCAGCATCATCAAGTCTGCCTCCGCCAATTTTCAAAAGAGTTTGTATGGTATCATCAGACCTGTATTCAAATTCGTCAGGTCTTTGTACAGCTCCCGATATACTGACTCGCGGTGTATTTTCATTTCGAAGGTTAATTACAATCACATCACCTGCATATACATAGGGGTTGTATTTTATTTCACCCGTACTCCGATAGCGAATAATATCAGCTTTTGTAACTGTTGAGTCAGCTCTGATAATATTCAGATTTCTCAGAGATATTTTTTCAAGATCTGCCAGACTTTCATCTTCTGCAATTTGATCTCCTTCAGCATCAAGAATGTTTATCCTGGAGTCCTGAACAGGTATCGGCTGCTGTCTGAAGGGTCTGTTTTTTTGCGACTGGTTTAATTCATCTTGTGATTCCCGGTCCGTTTTAAGTTTGATTGTTTTTAAAATAGAATCCGTTTGTATGCCTGCAGGAAATCTGTACCTACCAGGATTTGCAATATCACCGACGAGATGTACCGATACCTCTCTTGGACGTTCAATGGTCAGATTCAGTTCAAATTCAGCTAATTGCTCTCTGAAGGCAGCACGCACTTCTTCTGTAGCTTTTTCCAAGGTTAGCCCGCCAATATTTACCTGTCCGGCAAGCGGTAGAAAAATATCTCCCTGAGAGTTTACAATTAAACCACGGGCCGTAACAGGAACGGTCCCGGTTACATGCACCGAAATAAGATCATTAGGGCCTAAAATGTAACCGGGTGTCACATAATCAGAAGGAATACTGCCCGCTTCAAGTATTTGCAGAGATAATTCATCAATAAAATAAATTTGATCTGATGCCGAAACAGCTGATTGTCTGAGAAAAGTATTTGATCGATTTTGGGATTGTGAAGTTTGTGTATATCCGGTTTTAAATAGTAATACGACAAAAAACAGATTTAAAAAAACCGCGCGAATTATTCGATTTGACATCTTGTGACTCTTAAGCGTCTGAGTTGAAAGCGTTATAATAAGAATAAAAAGATTTTCATACTTGTTAAAATTTTATTTCATAAGACTGCAAAATATGATACCGAATAATTCCGACTACTACTATGGATAGCACCGATTAATTGCATCAGTTTTTGATATCCATTAAGAATCAAAAAATCCCAAATGAAACTGAAGGTAAGCATAACAAATAATTTTTCAGAATATCTAATAAAACAATACCCGGTCGATCTCTTATTTTCTGCAATGAAAACACAATTTTGAATAGAACTGATATCAATCTACTTCTTTCTGAAATAATTTTCTTTCATTGAAATAATTTTTTTGAAAAGATCTTTATCGATATCCAAACCATATTTCTGAGAAAGATGCCTGATGGCTTTTTCATCATTAGAATCCAGCATGCCATCCTTGTTCAAAAATTCTAGAATATCTTCTGTTAACGCCCACTGGTAAATCAGCCATTTCCATTCAGAAAGATCCATTCCGGTGTAGTCTGCATGATAGGATGTGCTTTTTTTCTCGTGCAAAACAGCTGTTTTAACGCTTGCGGGATTCAGTGAATCAACATGTTCATAAGCTGCATTCAAGGTTTTGCCGGAATCGTTAACATCATCGACGATGAGAATATTTTTACCTTCTATTTCTATATTCAGCGGATCGGTTACATCCACTTTATCTTTTTCTAGACCTCCGCTCGCATAGTGACTGATTTGAAGGGAGGTGAGAGTTTCAATATTCAGAAAATCACAAATCATTCGGGCCGGAGGAAATCCTCCGCGTGAAATACCAAGAATCATATCAAATGAATCGGAAGACTCAGTGATCTGTTTTGACACTTTGTAAGCCATTTCATAAGCCTCTGACAGGAAGATGATTCTTGCTGAGGTATTTTTCTTCATTTAAGTTATTTAATCGTTGTCTGATGTTAGTATCTGTAAAGCAAGGATGTGAAATACGGCTTGGTGTTCGCGTCACTTCTTATTAAATCAGATAATTATTCAAAAAAATGGATAAAAATCAGGATCTCCAATCAAGTAAAATTCTTTTTTAAGCAGTCTGATAAATTTTTTGCCAGTCTTTGTCTTGAGTATTGGTCATTCACAAATAGCCGGCCTTTTTGGGAAAGTTTTCTTGTTTGACTGCGATCTTTTTTTAAGTCTTTAATGGCATCTGCCAACTCTTTAGGATTATTGGGTTCAACCGTGATTGCTGCCCCGCTCTGGTCACCGATCACTTTCAGCAAACCTTTTCCACAGGTAATGACAGGTACCTCACATGCCAGGTATTCGTAAAATTTTACGGTAACAATCGATTCAAATGCTTTAGAGGGATTCACCGGATTTACGGCAACATCAAAACTGGAGATATAATAGGGTATTTGTTCATGTTTTTTAAGGCCGACCCATGTGACGTTAAGGGGCTGAAATTCATCCAAAATATATTGTAACTGATTGTTTCGCCCGCTGTCACCAACGATAATAAATTCAATACCGGGATCCTGTTCACATAACTTGGCAGCTTTTACAAACGTGCGAAGATCGTGAATAACGCCTAAAGAGCCGACATAACCGACCCGGAATTTTTCAGGATTAAAAGTCTCGTCCATTCCCTGTTGAGGGTTCTTCATCTTCTGGAAAAGCTGCGTATCTACCCCATTGGGAATAACAGATGTCGGAGTTCCGTTACTTCGTCTTTTAATTATTTTTTCCGCATCATATGTAACCGGAACAATTAAGTCTGCTTTATGATAGAGCCAGTTTTCAATTCTACGTCCAAAACGGATGAAAAAAGATTCATTTTCCAGGTCAATTTGATTTACGGCAGAAT
>CAZFAJ010000052.1:0-19653 GCA_964517005.1 uncultured Balneolaceae bacterium
TTGGAAACACTCAGGGACTGACATTTTTTTAAATGAGATTAGTTTACTATTATCTAATTACACAAACTCATCCATGCCGGATTTCCATCCTGACCAGAGTTTTATGAATGTGATAATCAAAAGAAAGGCGAGGGGAATAGTCCAGTTCTCAACCAGGTCGTGAAAAGCACCGAAAAGGGCAGGGCCTGCTGCGGCCAGTGAGTACCCGACAGATTGAGACATCCCGGAGAGTTCGTTTACGGTTTCTGTATCCCTTGCCCGGAGACTGATAAAAAGCAGTCCCATTCCAAAACTGCTTCCCACACTGAATCCCAGAACGGATACCAGGATTAAAATCTGCAATGAGCCGGAGACAGGTAACAAAAGCCCGGCAATCCCCGCCAGTTCCAGAAATATGATGATTGATACCGGCAATCTCTGGCGCTGACGGCCTGAAGCCCAATAGGGCATAACAAATGTGCCGATGGCACCCGTTGCCTGAAGAACAGAAAGCATCCAGCCGGCGCGAACCGCACTGATGCCACGATCAATCAGAATATCCGGAAGCCAGGTGATCAGTATGTAAAAAGTGAGAGATTGCAGCCCCATAAAGAGGGCAACATTCCAGGCCAATTTTGATAGTCCAAGGTGTCTGAGAGAGCTGCGCAGGCTTTTCTGGGTGATAACTTTCCTGTTATTTTTTAATTGCGGGAGCCAGATTACAAAAGCAATAAAGGAGATAAGAGCCCAGGATCCAAGCGACCAGCGCCAGCCAAAATTCAATTCCTCCGAAAGCGGAACACTGATTCCGGAAGCGATAGCAGCACCAGTGCCAAGCAATGCAGAGTAGATTCCGGTCATTATTCCAATGTTGTCGGGAAACCGTTTTTTAACAATCCCCGGAAGAAGCACATTTCCGAGTGCAATCCCGATTCCAAGTATAACTGTACCGGTATAGAGTGCCGAATGAACCGGTATGACACGTAACAGAATACCTGACGTTAACAGGAAAAGAGCAATGGCCATGGTTCCTTCTGTTCCATAGCGCCGTGTAAAAACAGGAGTGAGAACCGAAAATATACCAAACGACAAAACAGGCAAAGTAATTAGCATGCCCAAAAGTGTATTGGACAGACCGGTATCCATTCTGATTTCAGGAATCAAAGGCCCCACTCCGGCTATGGATGGCCTTAAATTAATTGCAATACATACGATCGCAATCAAAAGAATAATCTTGCTGTTTTTTTCGGGAGTCATGGGGCTTTGTTAATTGAGAGAAAAGGTAAATAATTCTGCAACAAATAGGTTGCGTGAATCTCTTGAAATATTGATCAGGTTGCAAAAACCGCTGTTCAGGATGGTATCAGTAATGGTAAATTTTCAGCTATAAAAAAAATTAGCAGTTGTCCAGTCAAAGACAACTGCTAAATATCATCTACAGACGGCTATTACCCCATTTGCACTTAAAACATAAATTTATAACAGATTGTCTGCAATAGAAGGAAGTACGTAATTTATCTACGTAAAAATACTTATATACTGTTTATTTGATTTCTCCTTTCTCAAGCGCATACCGGACAAGCCCCGCTGTATTCTTGATATTCAGCTTTTGCATGAGATTAGAACGGTGAGTTTCCACTGTGCGCGGACTGATGAATAAAATATTGGCAATTTCAGAACTTGTATAACCGTCAACAATCAGCTGCAAAATCTCACGCTCTCTTTTGGTAATTAACTGGGCCGGCTTTTGCTCATCTTTTTTCTGGGTAATATCGGCATATCTTTTAGTAATCATCCTGGATACAGAAGTACTAAAGGCCTGTTCGCCAAGGGCAACACTTTTAACAGCATTTTTTAGTTCGTTGCTATTTGTGCTTTTTACCACGTAGCCGGTAACCCCGGCCTTTAATGCCTGATTCAGGTGTAAAAAATCGGTGGAATTGGTAAGAACCAGCACGCGGGGATCTTTGCGGATTTTTCTGAATTTTTCCATGAGCTCGTGTATATTCAGATCAGAGATATTCGAAGAAACAATGCAGACATCAGGCTGGTGAGCAGAGAAGAGTTCACATACACTTTTGCCGTTGCCGGTAGTGCCGATAATCACAAAATTCTTCTCCTCTTCAAGTATCGCTTTAACACCATATTTAACAATATCGGTTCCATCAGCGATTAAAATCCGTATCTTGCCCATAATGTTTTAATTTATAATGAGGACAGACAATATAATAGAATATTTTAAAATGTGAACGGTTCATTAAAATTCTGTCTAAATTGGATTACCTTTTAACCTTTACTAATCACAAAAAATGGTAATTTGGTCAATTTCAATAATCAGAATGTTAGCAGAACATAACCAAAGGCTGCTTTTACCGACCACAGAATCGTTCGAATCCAGTTAGATCTGACAAGCCTGTCAACATCTTTTTTAGCATAGCCGCCTCTTAACTTATTATGGATCGGAACCTGTATCAGAAACGTACTCAGCCAAATTAAAATAACAATCACCAGGGAAGAGATGGTTAAAATTTTTGGAAGAATCTCTATAAAAGGCAGAACCAGAGTTGTAGAAAGTTCAACAAGCATGGCCGGGACTACAATAAATGAAATTCGAACAGAGTGATGTTTATGAAACTCTTTGAATACGTTTTTATCAGCAAAGTGAAAAGATGGATAATGAACGAACTGAACAATCCATATCACGCCGGCAAGAAATAGCGATGCAAACGTATTGATTATTATTAAAACTGTATAAAATTCCATAAATATCTTCTAAGCGAATGGTTCTGATATTCTTTATTTTCAGCGCTTCGAAACATAATTCTAATTTTTTGTAAAATCTATAATTTATGAGCTGGTTACGTACGCACAATTGCGGTGAACTTACAATTGATAATAAAGGTGAAACGGTTACACTGAATGGCTGGGTTTCAACCCGTCGGGATTTGGGAGGACTGATTTTTATTGATCTGAGAGATCGCTACGGAATTACTCAAATTGTTTTTGGTGAAAAAGATAAAGATCTGCATGAAGTTGCTGAGCAGCTGCGATCAGAATATGTTATCGGAATCAGGGGAGAGGTTCTGAAGAGGAGCGATGAAACGATTAATCCGGAGATGTCCACCGGTGAAGTTGAGATAAAAGTCTCAGAGATCCGGATTTATTCAAAGGCCGAAACTCCCCCTTTTGAGATTAAAGACGATATTGCAACCAATGAAGAGATGAGGCTGCGTTACAGATACCTGGATTTGCGTCGCAGGAAAATGCAAAAAAACCTTCTGCTCAGATCGAATGTTTGTCAGACTGTGCGGAATTTTTATAACGAGAAAGATTTTGCGGAGGTTGAAACACCTGTGCTTATGCGCTCAACTCCCGAGGGAGCCAGAGATTACCTTGTACCCAGCAGAGTAAACCCCGGTAAGTTTTTTGCACTTCCTCAAAGTCCGCAGACATACAAACAGATCCTTATGGTAGCGGGAATGGACCGGTATTTTCAGATAGTGAAATGTTTCCGGGATGAAGATTTGCGGGCAGATCGTCAGCCTGAGTTTACGCAAATTGATGTTGAGCTCTCGTTTGTAGATGAGGAGGAGGTTTTCAGGGTCCATGAGCAACTGATGGTTGAATTGTGGCGAAAGCATATGAATAAAAAGGTAGAATTCCCTTTTCCCAGAATCACCTACCAGGAAGCCATGCAGAAATACGGGACGGATAAACCGGATACCCGTTTTGGTATGGAGATCAAAGATCTGTCCGATATTGTTGAACATTCAGAGTTTAAAATTTTTCAGACAACCGTAAAAAAAGGCGGTAAAGTCCTTGCCATCAATGTGCCGGGTGAAGGAAAAATGGGACGCGGAGCGCTTGACAGGCTTACAGAAGAGGCCAAACGGCAAACGGGATCCGCTGGCATGATCTACATAAAAGTGGAAGAAGATAACCTGAACTGCAGCGTCGGCAAATTTTTGACAGATCAGACAGTTCAGGAGATGGCAGACCGTGCCGGTGCAAATACCGGTGATCTTGTCTTGATTTTTGCAGGTCCTCAGCCAGATGTTTACAAACAAATGGGGGCACTGAGGCTAATGATGGGAAAAGATCTCGGCCTTATAAATAGATCAGCTTCAAATTTCCTGTGGGTAACCGATTTTCCGCTGGTAGAGTGGGACAAAGACGAGAAGAGATACTTTGCACTTCATCATCCGTTTACCTCTCCCAGGGAGGAAGATATGGATAAACTTGAATCGGATCCTGCATCAGTGAACGCAAGAGCTTACGACCTGGTCTTAAACGGTAGTGAAGTTGGCGGAGGTTCTATCCGGATTCATGATCCCGTAATTCAGCAAGAAATGTTTTCCGTTTTGGGAATTGATGAAAATGAAGCCCGTGAAAAATTCGGATTTTTACTGGATGCATTTACGTACGGAGCTCCTCCCCATGGCGGAATTGCCCTTGGTCTGGACAGAATCATTATGCTGATGGCGGGCGCCGACAGTCTCAGGGACGTGATCGCATTTCCTAAAAATCAAAAAGCACAGAGCCTGATGGATAATTCTCCCGATACGGTTGATAAAAAACAGCTGGATGAGCTTCATATCCAATTGAAAGAAGATGCTAAAGTATAGCGGGATTTTTAAGAAATGGCTCAACCTGACAAACGAGTAAGCCTGTTTACGGCCACGTCACTGGTAATTGCCGCTATGATCGGAACCGGGGTGTTTACCAGCCTGGGGTTCCAGGTGGTTTATGTAAAATCGGTTTTTTCGATCCTGATGCTTTGGGTGGTTGGAGGTATCACGGCGCTTTGCGGAGCCCTTGCCTATGGCGAGCTGGGTGCTGCTTTGCCAAGATCGGGTGGTGAGTATCATTTAATGTCCCGGATCTACCATCCGGCAGCAGGTTTTTTATCGGGATGGGTTTCGGCTCTGCTCGGTTTTGCTGCACCAGCCGCGCTGGCAGCGATGGCATTTGCCAGTTACTTTACTGTGGTGATTCCCATCGGCTCGGAAACTCACCTTGCTGCGGCCATTGTAGTTCTGATCGGTCTGGTTCATCTTGCAAGTATCAAAAGCAGTGTTCTTTTTCATGATTTTTTTACAGTGATCAAACTTGTTTTGATCCTGCTTTTCATTATTGCGGCTTTTCTTATTCAGACTTCTGTTGATTATTCGGCAGCTCCTGTTTACGAAGACCTGGGTATGATTTTCAGCTCTGGTTTTGCGATTTCGCTGGTTTTTGTCTCCTATTCGTACACCGGATGGAACAGTGCCGTTTATATTGTGAATGAGATTAAAGATCCACAGAAAAATTTGCCGCTTTCGCTTTTATACGGAACAGTTGTTGTTCTGATTTTATATGTACTGCTGAATTTTTCCTTTCTGCATACCGTTCCGATGGCCGAACTTGAAGGGAAAATAGAGATCGGCTTTTTATCTGCATCCGCCGTTTTTGGGCCGGGCGGTGCCTGGATCATGTCACTTGTAATTGCAATCCTGCTTATATCAACCCTCAGCGCGTTTATCTTTATCGGGCCGAGGGTAACAGAAGTGATGGGCGAAGATTACCATATTCTGAAGTTTCTGAAAACAAGATCTGCGAATGGTGTACCTGTAAATGCCATTATTTTCCAGACATTTTTTTCACTGATTTTTATCTATACATCCACATTTGAGCAGGTCTTTATCTATGCAGGTTTTACACTTACATTAATTACTACAATCACAGTAGCCGGTGTTTTTGTTCTCCGATTCAATGAACCGGAACTGCCGAGGAGATATAAAACCTGGGGATACCCATTTACGCCGGCAATTTTTCTTGGAGTAAATATCTGGGTTCTGTTTTATATCGTTGTCGATAAACCTTTGGAGTCTGTTGTAGGGATTGCAATTGTTCTTTCGGGACTGATTTTGTATTACATTAATAAAAAAATCTCTCCGCACAGAGAGTATAATCGCAGATACCTTTCAGACAAAAAACCGAAATGAGTGAACAGATGAAATCGAACATCCGATTGGCAAACCTGCAACAAATATTCCCGCAGAAATGATTTCAGAAACAGGCGATCACATCAATTCCGAATGGATTGTCGAATTGTTTCATAACAAGGAAAAAGTTTATAAGGCTGTTATACCGTATTCAAGAATTTTGGGTATGTAGTTAAGGGAAAACCCTTGCTGTATATCGACAGCCTGGGAAATATTGACCTTGCATTAAATGGAGTTAATTTTGCTGAATCACATGAAATTCAAGCCGTCCCGGACTGGCAAATCACAATCAGGCCGGTTGAATAATTTTACTCTCATTTACGCGATATTTTAATTTTCCAGTCAGGACCCGGATTGATCCCGTACTTACCGGCGAAATCATCCTGATTCAAAGCGATGGACAAGTTTTCAAGACTGTTAAAGTAAAGCAATGGTTCTCCGGTACTTACTTCTCCAAATGATCGATGATAGGGTACATCACCCTGAAACTTGATTTCATCATTGTTTGAAATGGTAACGGTAAGATGATCTCCGAATTCAGCATTTATTCGGGAAAACAAATCACGTGTAATGTTAGTCCATACATTTCCGTACCGCACGTCCAGAATTGGAATATACCCGGAAATTGTACCGTTTTGATATTCAGGTTCCGGATGATCTATCATCTTTACTTCGGCCGGAAGTTTGCTGCCGACTTCTTCGAAAGTTATCGTGCCGCTTGCCAGCCTGGCACCGGTATACGCATAGACATCGCGTCCATGAAATGTGTAGGATTTATCTGATTTAGCCAGCCGGTTTTTCGCTTCATCAATTTCTCTGACCTCATCAATGCCAAGCGATTTAGCGACGAGGGTTAATGTGCCGTTATCCGGGGTTACAAAATAGTGTCCACTCTCTGTTTTTAGTACCACTGATTTGCGGTCAGTACCCACACCAGGATCCACCACGGAGACAAATACGGTTCCCTCTGGCCAGAAAATTGCTGTCTGATCCAGCCTGTAGGCAGCTTCCCAGATATTGAAGGGAGTTATGTCGTGTGTTGAATCAAATATTTTAATTTCGGACGAGACTCCAAAAGCAACACCTTTCATTGAAGCCACTGCATTATCACTGAGGCCAAAATCCGACTGCAGTACAAGCGCTCTTTGTGCGTGGATCGGAATTGAACTGATAAAACTAATAAATAAGAGAACCAGAATTTCAGAAATCAGATGTTTCTTGAATAGCATAAATAAATTTAAGGTTGAATTCATTGAAAATTAGTGATGAGTGATAAACCCCCGGAAACAGATCTGTTTCCGGGAATCAGAATGCATTAAATCAGAGATTAAACGTTAACCTGCCAAAGAAATAGGCGCCATTGAATCCCTGCTGAACCGGTGGATAATCAAACACACCGAGAAAGGTGTTTTCAAAGATGGCTTTTTCCGGAAAGTTATCGAAGATGTTGTTCCCGCCGGCTGTTATCATTACCTGTGGTAAAATCCGATAGGATACTGTCAGGTCCACAATGTGTTCCGGGTCAAATTCCTGACGAGATCCAAACGGGAATTCATCACGGGCAACATTTCCAAAGCGGGTGACGCGAAGCAGGGTTGAAAACTTATTTATCCTGTAATCAAAAGAGGCAATTACTTTATGATCCGGGATATTATCCTCTAATACAGTTTGCTGCTTGGGCCCGAAAAAGACATCTTCGCTGCCGACCAGATTTTGCGGAATATTGATTCTCTCGATATTTGTGTCAGTAATATTCGCTGAAACTGAGATATTTGCCATACCGCTGCCCAGTTTAAGTCCGTTAAAGCTGGTGATAATATCAAGACCTTTGGTTCTTGTATCGACTGCATTTGTGAAAAATTTTGCTCGTGAAGCACCGACGTCCTCAAGAATACCGGCAATTTCAGGTACGGGGCTTCCGAATGGATCAGCACCCAATTCACCTGTAAGAACAATGCGATCATCGACATTAATAATGTAACCGTCTACAGTAAATGTTAATCTTCTGGTTGGACTGGAGGTTAACCCGAACGTGAAATTGGTTGAGGTTTCTTCATCCAGCTTATCAATACCAAGCGCTCTTGCTGCATTACTGTCGTTAGTAAAGGTGCCTACGTTAACAAGCCGGCCGTCTACTATGTCAGTTGCAATATTGTTAAAAAAGAGCTGATGCAGAGCAGGGGCCCTGAACCCGTTACTAATCGAGCCACGGGCGGATAACCAGTCAGTGACAGAAAACCGGGCTGCTATTTTTCCATTTAGTGTTCTGCCAAAGTCACTGTAATCTTCAAACCTTAATGCCCCGGCTACAGAGATCCGGTCAGTGAAATCGGCTTCCAGATCAAAGTAAGCCCCGGTATTTTGGCGGAATTGATTTACTTCGTTTTCGGGACGAAACCCGGGAAATCCCTGAGATCCGCCTGGCCTTCCCAATGTGTCAACAGGTGCGATAAAACCATCATCATTTACAAAATCCACCACTCCGAAATTTCTGAATGAACCCTCTTCGCCGGCATCTATTTCATAGTGATCAACTCTGTAAAATGCTCCGAAAGCTATGTTTAATCCCTGAAAAGTATTATTAAAGAAACGTGTGAAATCAAGATTTGCCGTATTTTGACTGAACTCATGTCCGCCTGCTTCAAATCTGGTTGGACTTTCACCGAGAAGGCTGGAATTTACGGTGTTGTCTACCGTGAAATCAAAACGGTTTCTGCCGTAGGTGTTGCTCAGATCAACGTCCCATTCGCCGATTTTACCACGGATACCAAAAGCAATGGATTGATCATTTATGGATGATAACAACTCAGGCTGAAATCCAACAGGAAAGATGGAAGGCACATTTACTGAAAGATCAGAGGGAAGTCTTCTGAAAGGAGCTCCAACTCCTTCCCGAAAATTAAGGCCGCCAAAGGAATAAATTTCTGCAGACTCACTCACAGGAATTACAGAGTTTATAAAAATACCGCCATCCTGGAGTTCTGAATCACCGACGCGGAAATTAAAATCGTCCCTGTTGAGCCCTCTTCTGGCAAGCTCTGCATCATCAAAAGCACGTGATGCTTCAGGATCATCCGTAAATGGGTAAGCAAAGAAGTTTCCGAGTTCGGATTGGTCAAAAATAATAAGGCTGTTACCATTTGCACGATTGGTTCGCTGACGATCGGTAAATTCGCCGGCCATGTTTACAAATCCTCTTTCGCCGATTTTAAATCCATAGTTGGCTGAATACTGAATCGTTTCACCATCACCCCTGGACATTGAGCCGTATGTAACGTCACCGGTCAATTCTTCTGTATCGGTTTTCAACACAATATTAATAACGCCTGCTACCGCATCTGATCCGTACTGTGCGGCAGCTCCATCGCGCAATATTTCAATGCGGTCAATAGCAGAGTAAGGAATAGCATTTAAGTCCGTTCCAACCGAGCCGTTTCCGAAGGTGCCAATATTATTCACAAGAGAAGTATTATGACGCCGTTTCCCGTTTATAAGGACAAGAATCTGGTCAGGACCAAGGCCTCTGAATGAAGCCGGATCCACAAATTCTGTCGCATCAGCAGATGATTGCCTGTTGGCCTGAAAAGAGGGCGCAACATATGTTAGTAATTGATTTAAATCTGTCTGTGGTGATGCCGCAAAGGTCTGTGGAAGGGAGATTATATCAACAGGCACAGTTGTTTCTGCAACAGAACGATTGACATTTCGTGTACCGATAACCTGAACGGCACCCAGTTCCGCACCGGGTTCCAGCTCAAAATCAACCGAATAGAATTGCCCCGGCTCTGCCGTGATCTCTTTTGTTACACTTTTAAAGCCGACAAAACTGGCACTGATACTGTGCTCGCCTTCAGGTACTTTCAGTGAATAGGTGCCGTTTACATCGGTTGAGGTTCCTGTGTTAGTGCCTGCAAGGATAATATTGACCCCGGCAAGCGGCTCACCGGAATTAGAATCAATTACAGCTCCGGTAACGGTAGCACTTGACTGAGCTAAAGTTACAGAAGTAAAGATTGTTAGCATTAATATCAGAGATGTAAGTATCACATGATATATTTTTATTAATGACTGTATCTTATTTTTCATTTTTAAGGGTGGTTGGGTTAAGCGATTGTTAAAATAAAAAAGCCTTTTGAAGCTAATCAAAAGGCTTTTTTATAATTCTATATAAATTAATTATTAAAACCTTTTGAGGAGTGATTTAAATTTACAACAGCAATTCTTGTAAAGACCGCTGCAAAAAAAATTTACTGCTGATGCAAGTTTCATAATTTAATTTCAAGATCTGTTCTTTATTGAAGCCAATAAAATAGTAAAGTTTTAATTTTTAAAACAATTTATATTTGGCTTGGTTTTAAATTTAAAGTAACGTATCTCATGATTCAGGAAAAAGAAGGGAATTTTAGATATAATTTTGAATCTACGGAATTGCGTTTAATGATAAAAATGTTGCACCTTTCTTAATTCAAATAAATTTATAAATAAAAAAAAACAGATGAAAACGGCTGGAATTGACGGATGCAAAGCAGGCTGGATCCTTGTAAGCTTTGATAATAATTCAGAAGAATACAGAATACTACGGGATGATGAGTCACTGCTCAATGCTTTTCAGGAATTTGACAGAATATTCATTGATATTCCCATCGGGCTTGAAGATGAAACGTATACCAGGGAGTGTGATCAGCTCCTGAGAAAAAAACTTGGCGCTGAATATGCATCAAGTGTTTTCAGTCCGCCCATACGCCATGCATTGAATGCACCTTCTTACGTGGAGGCAAATATGCAGAGTTACGATTATACGGAGAAAAAACTATCCCTGCAGGCATGGAACATAACTCCAAAGATCAAAGTAGTTGATCGTTTTCTGACAGAAAAGCCCGAGTTGCAGCAGTCTGTTTTTGAGAGCCATCCTGAGTTGCTTTTCAAGAATTTAAATGGCGGTATGATTTACCAGAAGAAAAAAACCAAAAAGGGACTGCGGCACCGTCTTGATCTGATTAAAAATCACGAAGAGATTGCCGCTGATTTTTTCCGGGATATCAAAGAAGAATTCCGAAGGAACGAGGTGGAAGAGGATGATATCGTAGATTCAATGGCACTGGCACTTGCGGCAAAGCAGAGTGAGTCTGCAGATCTCAAATCGCTTCCTGAAGACCCGCCGGTTGACAGTTCAGGTTTGAAAATGGCAGTCTACTACATTTAGACAATTCAATTAATCCAGAATTTGCTCGTATTTTACTCCTGCTTTATAAACCCTGTTGAAGCCGTTAAAAGCAGCTATTCTGTAAGCTTCGGAAAATGTAGGATAGTTTAGAACAGTTTGTATAAAATATCGGATATCACCACCAAAGTGCATCACACTTTGGCCAAGATGAATCATATCGGAGGCACTTTCGCCCATAATGTGAACACCTACCAGTTTCAAACTGTCTGTTTCAAAAACAAGTTTTAGTAATCCTTCATCCATGTGGCTGATATCGCCCTGAGTCAGATTTCGAAAGTATGCCCTGCCCACTGTTACGTCCATGTCAATATTGCGGGCGTCTTTCTCGGTAAGCCCTATGCCGGCAATTTCAGGTATGGAATAGATGCCGTAGGGAATCTCATTAACCAGGTCCTGTGAGGGAATTCCAAACATATCGCAGGCGGCAAGTCTTCCTTGTACAAACGAGGTAGAGGCCAGTGAAGGATATCCGATTATATCACCAGCAGCGTAAATGTTGTCGATATTGGTTTGATAAGAGTTGTTAGTTTCAATATAGCCTTTCTCATCTGTCTCAACTCCGACATTTTCCAGCCCGATATTTTTTGAATTCGGTTTTTTTCCGCCGATATAGAGAACATGATCTGATTCCACAACCTGAAGCCTCTCTTCAGTTTTAGATATAAATGCAACTTCGGTGCAGTTCCGGAGGTCATTTTTTTTCACCCACTCAATTTTCACATTGTTTTGAAGGGCAATATTTTTGTTTTTTAAAGATGACTGGAGAATTTCAAAAATTTCATGATCCAAAAATGGGAGCAGGGAAGCGCTGTTATTTAAAATATTAACCCTGGTGCCAAGCGATGCAAAAACGGTAGCATATTCCATAGCAATAATCCCGGCTCCTATAATGGTAATTCTCCGGGGTATATGAGTAATATCAAGGATCGTTTCGTAATCCAGAATATTGGTGTGATCGATCTCAAAATTTTCAGGCGATGTTGGCTTAGACCCTGTGGAAATAAGTATATGTTTTGCGGTGTGGTTTTCTTTTTCGTCCGTGTGATCCGTGACACTCACAGTGTGTTTATCTAATAATTTCCCAAAACCTCTCACGGTATCAATTTTATTTTTAATCAGATCTTCTTTAACCTTTTTGTTTTTACTCTCAAGAATTGTACGCTTGTATTGTAACAACTCTTCCATTCTGAATCGCTCATAGGGTTTCCGGCCTTTCTCATCACCAAACTGAGAATGGAATTTATAAATTGTTTTTGCTGCTTCCCGCAGAGCTTTGCTGGGAACAGTACCTTTATTAATCCAGGTTCCTCCGATGTACTCTTCATTTGCTTCAACAATAAGTACCTTCTTATCAAATTTGGAGCTTTGCATTGCACAGGAAAAACCGGCAGGGCCGCTGCCGATGACGATCACATCATAATCAAATTGCATAAGGATCTTTTAGTTTTTTTAAATAATCTTTTATAAGATAACCTAATTTAACCATCGTTGCCGAATAGTTGTAATGGATATTTAAAACATTTTTTTATTTTTGGATTTTCACAACCGGCATAGAGCAATAAGGAACGATCTTGTCTATTCTCCTGCTTACATTAGTAATAAACATAATGTATATTTACAAATGCTAAATGAAAGATTTAACTAATAACCCAGAACTTTAAAAACTGACTAAATTATGGCTTACAAACTTCCAGATCTACCATATGCATACGATGCACTTAAACCGCATATCGATGCAAGAACAATGGAAATTCATCACACAAAACACCATCAGGGATATACTAATAAAGTGAATGCGGCACTTGAAGGCCACGAGTTTGCTAATCTTCCAATAGAGGATGTACTGAGCAGAATTAATGAAGTACCTGAAGATATTCGTCAAAACGTTGTCAACAATGGCGGCGGTTTTGCCAATCACAAGCTTTTTTGGACAATCCTGTCACCAAATGGCGGGGGGAAGCCCGGTGGTGACCTTGCAAGTGCTATTGAAGATGAATTTGGCAGCTTTGATAACTTTAAAGAAAAATTTTCAACCACATCTGCCGGCCAGTTTGGATCCGGATGGGGATGGCTTGTTGTTGACAACAGCAAAGGATTGAAAGTTCTGTCAACAGCGAATCAGGATAGCCCGCTGATGAACGGTTTAACTCCGATCATGGGCTTAGATGTGTGGGAACACGCTTATTACCTGAATTATCAAAATCGCAGGCCAGATTACATCCAGTCTTTCTGGAATATTGTGAACTGGGATCAGGTCGAAAAGAATTATGAAGACGCCAAATAACGTCTTTTGATTTAGTTATAATGGAAAGCACTCTGTTTCGAACCGGAGTGCTTTTTTATGACAATCTCGATAGTAAGGATTCGTGGTTTATAACTTCATTTATACGAGTTGACAGATTGGCTGTCTTGCAGATCTAATTAGAAAACCTCCTTAAACTTTCCTGCTGATTTTGTATATTTGAATCGAAAAAAACACAAACGAAAAGAATAATATTATGCAATTTGGATTTGGCACAGGACCGGATACCTCCTGGATGAGAAAAGAGTTAACAGATCTTGGAATTGAAGAGCTGAAAACGGTTGATGATGTTGACCGTGCAATGAAAGAGTATAATGAGGGCACCATGCTGATGGTTATCAACTCTGTCTGTGGCTGTGCTGCCGGTAATGCGCGTCCCGGAGTGCAGATCGCACTCGACAAAGCCGGACAAAAACCCGATCAGATTGTGACGGTTTTCGCAGGACAAGACAAAGAAGCTACCACTCGGGCACGCGAATATTTCAGCGAATATCCACCTTCCTCACCTTCATTTGCTTTTTTTGTAGATGGTGAAATTAAAGCAATGATTCCGAGACACCGGATTGAAGGCAGAACCCGCGACGAAGTGGCGCAGGATTTGCTGACGGTGTTTGATGCTTTCGCGGATAAGGAAGAGGCGTAGCTTAACTGGAGAAGTGAAAAGGCAAAACTGAGAAGGATTTACTTTCAGTAACCCTTAAAGCATTGCGTAACAGAGAAGCTTCATTATGATTCCATTGTATAATGTGATGTATAGTGTCATCAAAAGTATAGGATTTGATTCCCTGTAAATACACACCTATAGCCTGAAGCTTTGAAAATCTACATTTTATTTCAGAAATCAGAAGCCAAATGAGATGCAACAAACTGTAAAATAATCCGTATTTTGTGATGGCTTTTGGATTATCTGGCTTTTCATTTCTCATGTTATTTTAGCAATGTTTTTCTAAAAAATTCAGAAAAAAGAAGAGGCCAAAAAGAATATCATCGTTCTGACAATCAGTCCGGACAGGAAGTAAAATTTAAAAATTAAAAAACAAGTATTTATGGATGAGATAAAAAATCCGTTTGAAGGGGCCAATATTCCGCCAAAGATAAAGAACCTGTTTGGTAATCTAAAGGTTATAATTATTGGAGCGGTGGCAGTTGTAGCAGCGTTTTCATCTTTTTATACGGTGGAACCTGAAGAAGTGGGGGTTGTTCAACGGTTTGGAGAATTTGTACGAACCGCAGAACCCGGACTTAATTATAAAATACCTTTTGTGGAAACCGTAGAGATTGTACCTGTTGAACGCCAGCTGAAACAGGAATTCGGCTATCGCACAGTAACTGCCGGCGTACAGTCCCGTTATCAGAAATCAGGATACGTGGATGAATCGCTCATGTTAACCGGGGATTTAAACCTGGCTGATGTTGAGTGGGTGGTACAGTACAGAATTGAAGATGCTTATCAGTATCTGTTTAAAGTTCGTAATCCCGACAAAACACTCAGAGATATTTCTGAGGCGGCCATGCGACAGGTTGTCGGTAACCGGACGGTAAATGAAGCTCTCACGGTTGGCCGTGCAGAAATTGCCCTGCGGGTTCAGGATATTATACAGCAGTTAAATTCTGATTACGAAAATGGCATCAGGGTCGAGCAGGTTGTTCTCCAGGATATTAATCCCCCCGATAAAGTAAAGCCATCTTTTAACCAGGTGAATGAGGCTCAGCAGCAACGAGAAACCCTGATTAATGAAGCAAGAGCTGATTACAACAGGGTAATTCCCCGTGCGAGAGGCCAGGCACTTGAAACCATTCAGCAGGCTGAGGGTTATGCCGCCGAGCGTGTGAACAGGGCCAAAGGTGAAGTGGTTGCTTTTAATGAACTCTTTACGGAGTACACAAGGGCGCCGCAGGTAACCAAACAACGGATATATTTTGAGACCATGCAGGAAATATTGCCGAATATCGGCAGTAAAATTGTAACCGATCAGGATGGAACCGGCGCATTGCCACTATTGCAAATGCAGATAGGCAGCGGGAATCAAAATCAGCCGAACCAAAGTCAGGGAGGAAATAACTGATGAAATCTTATAAAAATTTAGCTCTTATTATTATTGGTATTGTCCTGCTTTTGGTTGTTTTGGATGGTGTTTATACAGTGAATGAAACAGAACAGGTTATTATCACTCAATTTGGTGCACCTGTGGGCAGTGCCATAACTGAGCCGGGACTCAAAATGAAGGTTCCGTTTATTCAGGAAGTTAACCGTTTTGACAAACGATTCCTTGAGTGGGATGGCGATCAGAACCAGGTTCCCACAAAAGACAAAAAATTTATTTTTGTGGATTCTTATGCACGCTGGCACATTACCGATCCTCTTCAGTTTTTTAGAAGACTGCGTGACGAACGCGGAGCACAGTCACGAATTGATGATATTCTGGATGGCGAAACCAGAAATGCCGTAGCTTCGCATGATTTGGTTGAACTGGTACGCACATCAAACCGTGACCCAGAACTGGAAGCAGATATTTATGAAGCTCTTGAGGATACACTGGAATTGATTGACGTCGGACGGGAAGCCATTCAGGAGATTGTGCTGGAGCTTGCTAATGAGCGGTCATCAGACCTTGGAATCGCTATTCTGGATTTCAGGTTTAAACGAATCAATTATGTAGAAGAGGTTAGGGAAACGGTATACGATCGCATGATTAGTGAAAGAAACCGGATTGCAGACCTCTTTCGTTCTGAAGGACAGGGAGAAGCGTCAAGGATAAACGGTGAAAAGGAAAGGGAGTTGGCTGAAATCCAGTCGGAAGCATCCCGTCAGGCTCGCGAGATCAGAGGGCGCGCAGATGCAGAGGCAGCAGCAATCTATAATGAGTCTTACAACCGGAGTCCAAGTACCCGCGAATTGTACGAATTTACCAAAGCAATGGAAGCCTATGTAAATTCATTTGACGAAAGTACATCCTTGATTTTATCAACGGACAGTGATTTTTATAAATATCTGAAGAATATTCAGTGAGATAAGATCGTCTGTAATTGCATTGAATTCAGTGTATTTTCAACAATTTCAATTGACTTTTTCGTGGATATCCTGGCATTTAATTTCATCAAAAGATGATATAAACCAAGGTGTACCCGGGTACTGTAGATAAAGTTTTTATTTCCTCGTGGCAGATTATTCAGAGGTGCGTTTTTTGTGAATCCCTTAATTTTTGCAATATAATCGGGATCACCAAAGTCAAATGTGTCGTGTTCATACGGTTTTGAAAAAATATAGCCGTAATCCCGGCAAAATTCAAAATATCTGCGTTCATTATGATCAGTTGAGGGGTCAGATCTTAGTACATCCAGCTTTTTGTAGAGTTCTATGATTTCTTCTTCATCCTGATTCAGATGAACGGGCAGCAGTTTGAGGTAGTTGTAGAAAAACTCGTCCGGGAATTTTTTGACGCAACCGAAATCGATCACCCCAAGCTTCTTATCCGGCGTGAAAAGAAAATTACCGGGATGCGTATCTGCATGTATCTCTCTGTTATCTTCAATCTGATCGTGGAAAAAATCCCAAAGAAGTTGTCCAAAATGATTTTTCTCTTTCTGTGACGGACTTTTGTCAAGAAACTCACCTAAATGGTCTCCGTCCACAAAAGACATGGTTAAAACTCTTTCAGATGAAAGTTCTTTAAACCATCGGGGGGTTCTAAATGATTCTCCGGAAAATCGTTCATGAAAACGTTCTATCTGATTTCCTTCGTATATGTAATCCGTTTCAAGAAGCAGCGTCTCTTTTACCTCATCAAAATAACTGTCAATATCACTGCCACTTTTAACCAGCCTTCGGAATAGTGTTCGTGCCAGTCCGAGATCGGATGAAATTGTATCGCGAACACCCGGATATTGAATTTTGACGGCTACGGGTGTTCCGTTTTTAAGTATTGCTTTATGAACCTGACCGATAGAAGCTGCGGCCATGGCTTCCGGCTGAAAACTTTTGAATAACATTTCAGGATACTTTCCCAATTCCTGTTTAATGATAGAACGTACAACTGCCTTGTTGATAGGCGGGACCTTATATTGTGCTTGTGTCATCACATCGGCAAATTCATCGGGAAGAAATCCCTGGTCCATACTCATCGACTGGGCAATTTTCAGTGCTGTTCCGCGGAGTTTGGTAAACTCACCAAATACCTCAGTGGCTGTTTTTTTATGAAGCTCATCTTTATCCGAATCTTTCCCGAATGAACTATTAACGTAGTGCTTTGCATAGTTGGAACCAACGCGCAGACCTGTTTTAGCAAATATTTTACCGCGTTCAAATTTTGAAGATGGAAAATCACTCATACAGTTTTATTCTCTCCTGTTTGATAATTTTTGTTTTCTGATTGCATCCAATCGCTGAAACCGCTCGTGTTAAAAATGAATTTCAGGAAATCAAATCCCTTATCGATGATAGCAGAGTAAAAGATTTCCTGAACAAGGGATGTCCATTTTTCGACAAGAGCCATTGTTTTGCCAAGTGAATCGCTCTTATCATTCATCCAAACACGCACTATCGCATGAAAGTGAAATGTAAAGAGTGAAATAAACAGTGACTGAAATGCCATTTTCGAAAAAATGGATATTCTGGAATCCGTCTTAAAAACTTCTGATACCCTCTCTTTTATACCTGCATTGAAGCCGGTTCTGTCATGTGAACTGCAAGCTACCCGAGATTGGTATGTTTCAAGTACAAACTCACGGTGCTCCTGGAAAAGGTCTAATGTGGTCAGGATGAGAGTGCTTAATTTCTCGGATAACGTGAATGTGTGGAAACCTTCGATTTTTTGGGTGATGTCATCCAGCAGCAATAGTCGTGATTCATAATAATAATCAAGGATTGCATTTCGGTTTGGAAAAGACTCAAATATTTTTGCAGGTTCTGTATCAAGTTCGTCTGCCAGTTGCTGAATTTTAAATCTTTCATTTTTTAAATAAAGCTGAGCAGCTTTTTCTGAAATTTTTATTTTAAAACTCGTTTTGTGATCCATAATATTTTTTTAGGTGTATTTACCCTGTTAAACTTTATAAGAGAAATATGCGTTCACTATCAAAAATCAGAATTTCCAGACAAAATAAATTTACACATACCGCCTGATATGGTGATAAAATCGCTTCCTGCACCTGATTCTCATAAACGTGATGTTCTTTTTTTAATTTTAGCCGGATTTTTTTTAACGGCATTGGTTCTTGGTAATGTAATTGGTACAACCAAATTTGTAACTATTTTTTCGTTTACTCTTCCCGACTGGCTTCAGTCAATTACCCCGTCACTGGTAAGGGATGGAAGTATTTATACGATGAGTATCCCTGTCGGGTTGCTTGCATACCCTTTTACATTCGTAGCAACCGATCTTATCTCTGAATTATATGGACGTAAAAAAGCTCAACTTGTTGTATGGATTGGTTTTTTTATGAATTTATACATGTTGCTTTTGATGTCGGCGGGCCACTGGCTTCCCAATACGGGAGGTGTCAGCGGCGGAATCAGTTTATTTGAAGGAGTATATGAATTTCTGATTGCAAACACGGCTGCGAGTATGGTGGCATATTTAATAGCACAATCAATTGATGTAAAATTATATCATTTCTGGAAGCGACTCACGAATGGAAAATATTTATGGTTAAGAAACAATGGTTCAACCATGTTCAGTCAGTTAATAGATAGTATTACCATACTCACAATTTTGTATGTTAGTGGCAACCTTGGGCCGAACATCAATACAGTGGGCGTGCTCGGTATACTTATTCTCAATTCCTATATATTCAAATTTTGTTTTGCTATACTTGATACTCCGATCATTTACATATGGGTGAAAGTTTTTAAAAACTATGAAGAAGATCCGGAGCTATACAGGTTTGATAAAGCATAATAATTTATTTTTTTAGAGATAATATTTTGTTTAATAGTCAGTTGAACAGGGAGAGAAAATAAATAGAAATAATAAAAAAAATCTTTCAAAAAGGGTTGACTTATGTAGGGCAGAACCCTTACATTAATATTCCTTTCGCGATTCGAAAACGGGTTTGGCTATCACAAATAGTAACTACTTACCGAAAGCGAAAATTGTCAGTAGTTTTGACAAAAAAGTTCTTTAACAGATTGAAAGACAGTACAAAGACACAAGCAGATCGCAGAA
>CAZFAJ010000053.1:0-2429 GCA_964517005.1 uncultured Balneolaceae bacterium
CACGGTCTTGTCCAAATGCTGCCGCAAGTTTCACGAGTTCGATTCGCTCTTTAATGGATATACCGGGTGTTTTCAGATCGCCGCTCATAGCAATCCCGGCTAAAAATCCCGTAACGCCCGGAAAAAACACGGCGAAAACGATCCATAGTCCTCCTTCGGGTGAGACGGTTCTGTATGCCGGTGAAAATTCCGGCATTCTCAGTTCATCTATAAACACCCCAAAACAGTAAGCGTACTTGGCAAATAGACACCAAGAAAAGTACCGAACTTCTTTTTTGGAGTTTGTAGACCGGTGTCCGTTGTTTTACTTTTTAACACTTGAAAATACCTTATGGGCTTTTTGTATGTCATCTGCCGGCCCGACCACAACTACATGATCGCCTTTTTGTATTTCAGTTTTTCCGCGCGGAACTACAAACTTGTCATCCCGGATGATTGCAGCAACTACACATTGATCCGGAATGTTAATTTCCTGGATTTTCAAATCAACAACATCTCCGTTTTCCGGAACTTCCACGTCGATCAGGCTGGCAGCACCTCCTTCAATTTGAAAAAGATCTGCCATAATCGGACGATCCAGGTAATTTTCAACCATTGCAGAAGTGGCAAATGGAGCGCTGATGCAAACAATTCCACTTTCTTCAAGTAGAGGCACGTAGTCGGGATCCCGTGCTATTGCAATAACTTTTTTTACACCCAGGCGATTGGCCTGCAATGCTATTATGGAATTGCGATTATCACTGTTTGTAGCCGCAATGGCCACATCCATTTTTTTGGGTTCCACTTGTTTGAGGATTTCCAGATTTGTTCCGTCCCCCTGAAAAATGGGTACATTGTATCGTTTTTCAAGTTTTTCACAACGATCATCGTCCTTTTCTATAAAGGTAATTTGGTATTCGGCTGACCGGAATACCATACGGAACTCATCTTTTTTTAGAAGTCGGTCTGCGATGTTTGTCCCCAGATTACCGCCACCAATAATTAATATGTTCATTTTAGGCCTCCAATAAGCTTTTAATTCAAATTTAAGATGTTCTATGAAAGAAGGAAATTTGGCAAATTCTGCCCTGTTCTGGGGTTGTAACAGATAAAGCATACCGCCTACAGCCGTTAACCCTGTGCCCAAAACCAGGCTCTGATATTCCAGCGTTGGAACAAAAAACCAACAGGCAACAATACCGATGACCGGTACAACTGGATACAAAAGTACTTTAAAAGGTTTCCTGAGATTAGGCATTTTTTGATGAAGCGCGATGACGGTATAATTGACGATACCGATGGCGATCAAGTATCCAAAACTGCTTGCTGAAGCCAGCAGCCGCACAATTCCCGATGCTCCGAGAATGGCAACCAGTGCAGCACAGACAAACAGTGACACATGCGGTGTTTTATATTTGGAGTGAAGTTTAGCAAATACGGAGGGAAAATGGCCGTCACGTCCTAAGGCAAATAGTACTCTTGAACTTGCACCCAGTGTAACACTGAAAGCAGACAAGCTGGCCATAATGGTTGCTAAAATTCCGGCCCACCTCCCCCAGACACCGAAAAGATGATCGGATATAAAAATAAAAGGGGTACTTGTTTCAGCCAGTTCAGTGTAGTTTACAACTCCCATCATAACCCATAAAAGCAATACGTAAATGGCAACACCGGTTATGAGAGTGATAAAGATTGCCCGAGGTATATTTTTTGCAGGCTCGATGATCTCTTCAGCAGCCACGGTGATCAGATCAAACCCGACGTATGAAATGTAAATCAGGCCCATGGTTGGAATCAGCGGACCTAATCCCATAGGAGTAAACGGCTCAAGATTTGCAGGCTCAACCTGGAATGCCCCGAGAACACCCACTCCAATCAGGATAACCAGCTCCACAATATTCATTACCGTGATAAATTTCAATGCTTCTGCCTGGCCAACAAAATTCGAAGCGGTAAATACGATCGTTGTTGCTACCACCACAGCGATTACGCTAACCTCAGGAAAAAAATATACTTTTATCGTCAGTGCAAAAATAACAGCATAGAGAGAACATGCCAGGGTATTGCCGATCCAGAAAAACCAGCCGGTCAGAAAAGCCACCGGACGCGGCAAGGTGCGGCTTGTAAACGAATATCCGCCGCCCGCAATCGGAATAGCCGCTCCGAGTTCACTGTAGCTGAAGGCGGTAAAGAGCGTCAGGCCGCCCATGAACAGATAAGCCAAAATACCCAGCGGGCCGGCAGATCCGGCAACTTCACTTGGAAGAGCAAAAACTCCGGGACCCATCATCGCACCGATCCCGATCATCACCGCCATAAACAGGCCGACATCGCGCTTGAATCCGGATTGTTCTGCCATGTGAAATCCTGAAACTTTTATTAATTTTTATCTGCCAGATTCCCGTGAATATTATTTAAATCAACTTCCGCGCCAATTTACACATATATTT
>CAZFAJ010000053.1:2529-19361 GCA_964517005.1 uncultured Balneolaceae bacterium
AAGTTTATAGCCCTTCAGGACTTATAACCACGTCAATACGCCTGTTTAGCGTTCGTCCCTGTGCCGTTTCATTATTGGCAATAGGATTGGTCTCTCCATAACCTTTGGCTTCCATTCGCAGCGGCTCGATATCCATATTAGCAAGCAAATACGACATCACAGCGTCGGCCCGCTCTTGTGAAAGGTTCATATTAAGCTCATCTCCCCCCATGGAGTCTGTGTGCCCCTCAATGGTTATTTTGCTATTCGGGAAAGTGTTAATGGCTCTTTGGATTTTGGTAAGCAGACCAAAATGTGTGGGTTTTATTTCAGATTTACCAATATCGAAATTCAGACCTTTTAACCGGATTATAGCACTATTTCCGTCCCGAATAACCCGGGCCTCCTCGCTGGTAAACAATTCGTTAACAGTTTCGAATCGTTGCCTGAACTGTCTCATCATTTCCACTTGGTCACTGATTTCACTTCGCTCGTCTGTCAGATTTTCGAGCCTTTCGCGCATCTCCTCATTGGCAGTTTCAAGACTATTATACTCCTGTGTCAGGCTTTCAATTTCCTGTTCTTGTCGGTTTAATGAAGCATTCAGCGAATTTATTTTTTCTATGACCGAATCAGCAACACTTTCGAAACCCTCATCAAATTTTGCGTTGATTAGTAATTCTCCTGCAATCCTGCTAAGCGGATCTTCAACCATCAAAATAATCTCTTCCCGTGATTTGTCTTCATCGTCAAGTTGTTCCAATAATTGATTGAGATAGAGAGCGTGGCTCGCTTCATATTCTGCTTGTTTAGCAAGGTTTCTTGCTTCATCAGTGTCATAGCGGCTGTTTTCGAGTGCCTTCTCCGTATCTGTTACAAGCTTTTTAGCTTTCGCAAGAGTCTTGGGTGCGTAGTCATCAGCATCCACATCATCTGCTTTGCGAAGCAGAGACCTGGCAGATTCCAGAATGTTAGACTTTATAGCCGTTATTTCTGCTTCACGATATAGTTTTTCGGCTTTGGCAGCTTCTTTTTGTGCATCGTTAACATCACCGCCCTCCAGCTCTTCAGCGGCTCCTTTGAACTCTTCTTCAGCATCATTCCATTTTTCTGTTGAAAATTGCGGAGCCTCAGCGTCAATTGCGTCGTTTCTGGCCGCCAGCACGTTGGTAAAAGTTACTTCAGCCAGCTTGGTTGCTTCAATTGCCCTATTAAAATAGGAGATAGCTTCTTCCAATTGTTCACGGATATCCTCCAGGTTTTCACCATCACGCAGATCCTTAGCAGCACTTTGGTAAAGCTTGATTCCTTCATCATAATTATCTGGCGATAAAAGTTGAGCATTAGCTTCATTGGCTTGTTTTAGAACCTGATCTGCTTCATTAAACAGAGACTGTCTCAGTTCCTGTGATTGCGCGTATCCGGCGATATTAAATACGATAAGACTGATAAAAAGTAAGCTTAGAAATGATTTTATAGATAACATTGTCTTCCGATTAATTAAATTTTGAATAAAATAAATGAAGTCACTCTGTAATATTATTTAGAAACTTTTCAGGAAATTGGTTCGAAACCTAAAAATTTGATTTATACATTAATAAAATTTAACTCTTTATCAATAAATAAGTTCCTTTAACTAGAAATTAATAATAAAATTATTTTGGTCAAAAAGTGACTTTACTGAAAGTTGTACATTCTATTTAAGTATTGGAAATTTTGTTTTAAAGAGTATTTTAAGATGTACAGAGCAGAAACAAATAAAAAAATAAAGAGGAGTGTTATGAGTAATTCAAATTCGGTCAAAAACGCAGATTTAGCATTATTATTAATACGTATAGGAATTGGGGTTGTATTTATCGTTGCAGGATGGGGAAAATTAACCGGTATTGAAGGAGTACAAGGATTTTTCGGAGATATAGGTATTCCAGTGGCCGGCCTCATGGCCTGGGTTGTTGCAATTGTGGAATTTTTTGGCGGGCTGATGGTTTTAACAGGCCTTTATCCGCGAATCCCGGCTTTACTTTTAGGTATTATCATGATCGTTGCTATTCTGACTGTAAAAATGGAACAGGGCTTTGGCTCCATGCGGGTAGATCTTCTGTTACTGATAATGAGCGTTTCCATCTTCTTAACGGGCAGTGGTAATTACTCAATAGATAACATGTTGAGTAAAAACAAAGAAGTTTAAACTTCATTATGTAAAATGAGAATTTTATTCATTGGCGGTACCGGTGTGATCAGCTCAGCTTCAGTTGAATTAGCTGCAAATTATGGCATGGACATCGTTCTTCTGAATCGCGGAAACACCAAACGCCCTGTACCCGAAAACGTAACTGTGATTCACGGGGATATCCGAAAACCTGAAGAGATTGTACCACTGATCCGGGATATGACCTTTGATGTGGTTGTAGACTGGGTTGCCTTTGAACCTCAGCATGTTGAAACCGGCCTTGAACTTTTCAGGGATAAAACAGATCAGTTTATATTCATCAGCTCGGCTTCGGTCTACCAAACCCCGCCGTCAAGCCTGCCGATTACTGAATCCACACCTCTCAGCAATCCGTTCTGGGAATATTCCCGTTCTAAAATAGCTTGTGAAGAACGGCTCATGAAAGCGTACCGGGAGGAAAATTTTCCGGTTACTATTGTTCGTCCATCGCACACATACGATAAAATGATGCTTCCCTTCCGGGGAAACTACACCATGCTCGACCGCATGCAAAAAGGAAAAAAGGTGGTTGTGCATGGTGACGGCACCTCTCTCTGGACGTTAACCCACCACCGTGATTTTGCGAAAGGTTTTGTGGGGCTGCTTGGCAATCCGCAGACTATCGGACAGGCTTATCATATTACATCAGATGAAGTACTGACCTGGAACCAGATATTTGAAACGCTCGCGAAAGCAGCCGATGGTTCATTTCAACCCGTATATATACCATCAAAAATCATATCAAAATTTGATCCTGACTGGGGCAGCAGCCTGCTTGGTGATAAATCGCACAGTATGATTTTCGACAACACTAAAATCAAACGAATTGTACCCGGTTTTACGGCAATCATTCCGTTTAGCCGGGGCGCCAAGGAAATTGTGGATTGGTATACCCAACATCCCGCCGACCGGGTTATTGAAAAAAACTTTGACGATCAGCTCGACAGGATGATTAAGAAATTTGAGAAAATCAGCCAAAGTTAAAGCCGAGGATGTTCCAATAACTCAAAATCCAGATATATAGCAGAAATAGAAAGATCACAATACTGTAGGTGAACTTTCTCCACGCCTGCATCTCGGGCTTTCCAAATTGTTTCAAAAAGTTATATAGCACGCCTAAAACAGCGAAGACTCCCAGAACAGGCAGCAGCTGAACTGCATACATTGTGGCCGGCATACCATAGGCGAGTCCCGTCATCGTTAGCTCATAGGAGGGATTTAAAATAAATAATACCAAACCCATAGATACCCAATGAAATATGAATAAGAAAGCAGTACCAGTGGTAAACTTTCTCAATTTTCCGTTGCTGACGCTTCTGTCAGAACTCTTCTTCCATGTATCCGGCAGTATCATATGAATAAATCCGATAACCAGAATAATCAGGAATATACCGCCCAGCCCCATAAAAATTGACGATTGAACGGGTGTAGAGTAAAAGAGATTTACCTTTTCAAGAGCTCCGGTTCCGTGGGTAAAAAGGTAGACGGGCACACCATTTTCTTCCAGCTTGAACGACATGTAATAGTCATCGTCAATAGATTGAAACAGGCCGGGTTCTACCTGGATCAGTCTCCGGTCATTACCGTAAAAATCAGGCATAACCAGCATTCCCTCCTCATTTTCCCGTATTTCAAGATCATTCATAAAACCGGCCAGCAAAAAAATCTTGGTAAAATCGTGATGCGTATGCCGGGTTGTCCTGTAGTAACCCGTATACTGTGAGACATAGGGGTCATACTCAGGCAGGTCGGTCAGGGGATAGTCTGCAGTTTCAGTTGTGTCGTTATCAAAATAATTGTCTAAAAAAGCATAACTGATTTTATCGATAATAGGGGATGCAGAAACATTCGCCGCAATAAAAAGTCCGGCTCCTTCATCCGGCAAAAGCCACATCCGGGTAGATAGTCCCATATATCCTCCGCCGTGCCGTACCACTTTATTACCCCGTTCTTCTGTTATATGGAACGCGTATCCG
Organism: uncultured Balneolaceae bacterium; assembly: GCA_964517005.1. Lineage (GTDB taxonomy): Bacteria > Bacteroidota > Rhodothermia > Balneolales > Balneolaceae > CAYVBJ01. The sequence goes on from CAZFAJ010000053.1 coordinate 6,694, forward strand.
ACTGCCCCGCTCAGTTTCGGATGCTGTTTAAACTGAGGGGAGTGCATCTCCTTTACTGTTTGAGGTGATAAAATCTGTGCTCCGTCATACTCTCCGCCGTTTAGGTGACTCATCATAAACCTGGCAAATTCCTCTCCTGTCGACAGGAGCTGACCGGCAGGATAATCACCAAGATAGTCAAAAGGTGTACTGGTGAAAGTATCGTTCTCAAAAACATAACCTGTGTAAAGATTCTCAGCCATCCGGTCACTTAATATTCGAAAGCTTGTTTGATTCATTTGTAGCGGCGTAAAAATATTTTGCCTGCAATAGATGTCGAAGTCAAGGCCTGTTACATCTTCCACGACCAATGCCGCCAACGCATTACCAACATTCGAATAGGAATAGATTTCACCGGGCGGGAAAATTCTTTTGGGTAGTATATTATTTAAAAAAGTATTCAGATCAGGCCACTCTTCTTCTGTCCGGAATGATTTATTTAGATACCGGTCATCAAATCCCGGTGTATGGGTCAGCAGGTGGCGCAGGGTTACCGGCCCGAATTCATCTTCGGGAATGGTCAGATTTTCAAGGTATGAATTGATGTTTGTATCCAGATCCAGTTCACCTTTCTCAACAAGCTGCATAACAGCTGTTGCGGTTACCACTTTTGAGATGGATGCAAGCCTCCAAATTGTGGATTCAGAAGTAACAGGTCTTTCTTCTTCAATATTTGCGTATCCGTTTCCCTTCGAATACAGAATGCTGTCCCTATTCATGATTACTGTCAAAACTCCGGGCACATTAAGACTGTCCATCGATGTGGCAATAACAGAATCCATAAAAGAGTGCAGGTGCTCAATATCCGGATTGAATATCAGCGAATCAGCCGATTGCGCAGAGGTGACGGATGTAACGCAAGTGTTCAAAGTAATGAGAACAGATAAAATATATATCTTTTTCATAATTATTTTCCCTTGTATTAATACTCTCTGTTTACAGAAATGTACAAATTTATAATGAAAAAAAATTGTATTGCCATCTGTTCAGTTAGCTGATCTCTCTGATTTAATTCTAAACAGCTTTAAAAACCGGATGGGTTTTTACGATACGCTTCAGCCATTCGGCAGGTGGTTCCTTTTCATTGCTTCCTGTTATCAGGATACTCCCTTTCTTCATTCTGTCATGTAACCTGTCAAGAAACTGTTCCTGTAATTTTTTGTTGAAGTAGGTAAAAACCAGATTTCGGCAAAAAACAATATCGAAGATATCATCTGGCAGAGACTCGCGAATATCCCGTTTTCCAAAATGAATATTTTTCGAGAGCTTATCTATGATTTGATAGAAATCCTCCTCCTCATCTATATCTGTCTGTCTGAAATATCTCTCAATTTCCTCTTCACCCAGCTCTTTCAGTGCCGATTCCGGAAACTTTCCCTCTTTAGCGCGTTTCAGGACATTCTCGTTCCGGTCCGTTGCGATTATTTTGTAATCGATCTCACCAGAAATTTTTACTGATAGTTGATCTGCAATGATGGCTATACTATAGGGTTCTTCTCCGTTGCAACAGCCACACGACCATATTGAAAGAGTACCATTGTTTTTTGTTTGATATAAATCAGGCAAGATCTTTTCGCGGAGAAAGTCCCATAATTTTCGGTCCCGGAAGAATTTGCTGATGGTAATATCACACAAGCTGTCAAAAACCTGCCATTCGTCCTGATTTTTTTGCAAAAAATGCTTGTATTCACTGTATCCGCCGGACAAGTTCAGCTCCTGAATACGGCTTTTAACGCGTTTTAATACTTGTCCCCGAGGTTTTCGAAAACCATTCCAACGATAGCCCAGCCGGGGCAAAGCCCATTGCAAAAATTTTGTACCCTCGTCTGAGCTCATTGAACTGATTTTTTATAAACACCTCTTTATGAGATCATAATCAACCGGATGCAATTTTAGTACTCAATCCGAATGGGGTCCTGCTCAATTTCCTGGATCAGATCGGGCAGTTTTCCGGTAATAATCGGTTCAATACGCTTGAACTGTTCATCCACTTTTGAGGCCAGATCATCATACACTGCATATTGCTGTTCCGTCGGTCGGCCATTTCCGGTCCCTACAGTATTAGCAAGTGCAGCCAGCTTATTATTCAGTTTAATCTCGTAATTCAGAACATCCTGAAATGACTCAGCTTTGGTTTGCATCAGCTCACCTTCCACATCACTCAGCAACTCCAGCATGGCATCTGCTTTTTCCTGAACATCCTCATCATCCGAAAAATCTGATTTGATATCATTCAGTTCATTTTTGATGTTACGAATCCTGTTGATCGTTTTATGCGTGGTATCCAGCTTGGCGATTATGGTTTGATGCAGGTCAAACTGCGCCTCAAAATCCTCCTGGGTAGTTTCAATACGCGGATCTTTGGTGATTTCAAAGGGCTGACTCACTATTGTTTCATCTTCCACAATCAGCCGCACCTCATATCGCCCGGGAACGGCTTTGGCACCGCGGGTAGACCCGGCCCAGAGAATTTGCCTGCCTTCAAGATCCGCTGCTCCTGGATAACGCATGTTCCAGACAAACGAGTTCAGTCCCTCTTTTACAGTGAGTACATCCGATGGTACATCATGTTCTTCTTCGTAAAATTCATCCGACTCTTTTACAGGTTTTCCTTCCAGATCCTCCTTACTTGAAAAAGTCCGGATCACATCTCCATCCGGCTCAGCAAACTGGAGTTGGACCTCCTGCCCACCTGTTTCATTCAGATTGTAATAGACCACTACCCCGTCTTCCGGATTTTCTCCCAGGGTTTCACCGGGCGAAATATTCCTGTGGTTACCAAACAGGTAGGTTGTCTCGGGCTGGTAGAGATAGTAATCATTGTTTTTGATTCTGTCATTCATCTGGTGAAGTACTGCCAGGTCATCCAGGATCCAGAATGACCTTCCCTGAGTTGCCACAACCAGGTCCTTATCACGCTTGTGTACGGCCAGATCGGTGATGGGAACCGCCGGCAGATTCAATTGCAGCGGCTGCCAAAGTTCACCATCGTTAAATGAAACATAAACCCCGGTTTCAGTTCCTGCGTAAAGCAATCCTTTTCGATTGGGATCTTCACGAATAACGCGCGTAAAATCAAGGCCTGGGATTCCGTTGGTGATTTTTGTCCAGCTCCTGCCATAGTTTGTCGTTTTATAGAGCATGGGAGAAAAATCATCAAATTTGTAACGGGTGGCTGCAAGATAGGCTGTACCCGCATCGTGCGGAGAGGGATCAATAATACTGGCCATTGCTTCCGGCATACCGTCGGGCGTAACTTCCGTCCAACTCTCTCCGTTATCACGGCTTATGTGAATAAGGCCGTCGTCGGCACCGGCCCACAGAACCCCGGGCTGAACGGGTGACTCAGCAAACGTAAATATCGTATTGTAATACTCAACGCTGGTGTCGTCTTTGGTAATCGGGCCACCCGACTCCTGCTGTTTTGACTTATCATTTCGGGTCAGGTCTTCACTGATCGTATCCCAGCTCATTCCTTCGTCATCCGAGCGATGCACATATTGAGATGTGGCATATAAAATATCCGGGTTGTGGGGTGAGATATAAATCGGGAATGTCCATTGAAACCGGTACTTCAGATCTTCTGCACCGGCGCCCATTGGGTTATCCGGCCATACATCAATTCGGTCGCTCTGATTTGTGAAGTCGTTAAATTTATTAAAATAACCGCCGTAACTGCCGCCGTACGTAATATTCGGATCTGTTGGGTCCGGCGCGATGTAGCCGCTTTCACCACCTGCAACCGGCGCCCAGTCGCGCTCGGTAATACCTGAACCTGCTGTCCGGCTGACTATACCCACCGTGCTGTTATCCTGTTGCGCACCATATACTCTGTATGGAAACTGATCATCCAGGATTACCTGGTAAAACTGTGCCGTTGCATATTTATGATAGGAAGACCAGCTTTTTCCGTTGTTGTAGGTAACCTGGCCGCCGCCGTCGTCCGCAACCACCATACGCTTTCCGTCGGAAGGTGAGATCCACAAATCGTGATGATCTCCATGAGGTGTGCCGATTCTGTCAAATGAACGGCCGCCGTCAGTAGATTTGTAGAAACCGACGTTGAGCACGTACACTTCGTTCTCATTCTCTGTTCCGGCTACAATATGCTTGTAGTACCAGGCGCGCTGACGCAGCTCCCTGTCACTGTTAATCAGTTTCCAGGTTTTTCCGCTGTCATCCGACCGGAAAACGCCGCCATTGTCATTCTCGATAATAGCCCATATCCGGTCCGGATTCACAGGCGAGATGGCGACTCCGATTTTGCCCAGCAACCCTTTTGGCATTCCGGGATGCTGAGAAATATTTTTCCAGGTCTCTCCGCCATCCACACTTTTATACAGGCCGCTTCCGTCACCTCCGCTCGACATCTCCCAGGGATTTCGATACGCTTCCCACAAGGATGCATACAGCACTCTCGGGTTGTTCGGATCAATCTCAATATCGACAGCCCCGGTTTTCTCATTGTGATAGAGAACCTTTCTCCAGGTTTCACCGCCATCCGTGGTCTTGAAAACTCCTCGTTCATCATTTCCATCTGTGCCGAACACATGTCCCATTGCGGCTACCCAGATCACATCCGAATTATCGGGATGTACGACAATTTCACCTACAAAATGAGAGTCACCCAGCCCGATATGCTGCCAGCTGTCTCCGCCGTTCAGGGATTTGTAGATTCCGTCACCGGCCGACATGTTTCCGCGAATACAGGTTTCTCCCATTCCTGCATAAATCACGTTCGGATCCGAGGGAGCCACCGTCAGTGCTCCGACTGATCCCGTTTTAAAATACCCGTCCGACACGTTCATCCAGTTGTTCCCGCCGTCTGTTGTTTTGTATACACCTCCGCCGGTAAAACCGGTATAGTAGGTATGAGGCTGATCATCATGACCCGCAACAGCTACAGATCTGCCGCCGCGGAACGGGCCGATATTCCGGTATTCAAGTCCATCGATAAATTTGTTTTCGTAAGAAGGCGAGTCTGTATCATGCCCATGCCCGAATATTTCCTGAGCGACGGAAGTTTCAGCTGTGCCAAACAGAAGAAAAATAGTTGCGATTAAAAAAAGAGAAGAAATAATTTTTGAGACTGTGGCAGACATATAAATCCCTATACGTTAAAGCGGTTCGAAACCATGGTTAAAATTTAAATGAAAAAAGAAATCACGTGTCTTTTTGATATAAATTCACGTTAAATCTATGGAAATAATGTAATGTGAATTATTCAAAATTCATAGATGCAGATACGGTATGGAAATCTTATTCATCCAGTTCGGCAAGCTCCAGCCATCGTAAACTTTTTTCATCAATCATTTCCTTAAGATTACCGTACCTCTCCGATTTATCCTGCAGTTCCTCATATTCAAGGGTTCCGGCACTTAGGATTGACTCCAGTTCTTTTTTTTCTGATTCCAGCTTTTCAATCTCTTTTTCAAGGTTCCGGTATTCTTTCTTTTCTTTAAAAGAAAGTCCGTTTTTTTCAGGTTTGGAAACTTCCTCTTTTTGATGATTCACGGATTTCTCTTTCTTCTTTGCCGCTGCTTTCTCTTCTGATTCACGCAAGGCAACCTGCTCCCTGTATTCACGATATGTGCCATTGAAATCTCTGATGACACCGTCCCCTTCAAATACAAAATAGTGCTGAACCAGTTTGTCCATAAAAAACCTGTCATGAGAAACCACTATCAGGCAGCCGCCAAAATCCTGCAGAAAATCCTCCAGGCGATTCAAGGTCATCAGATCCAGATCGTTGGTGGGTTCATCCAGAATAAGGAAATTCGGATTTTTGATCAGCACCATCATCAATCCAAGCCTTCTGCGCTCTCCGCCGCTCAGCTTTGATACCGGCGTATACTGCATATCGGGCGTAAACATGAAATGTTCCAAAAACTGTGAGGCGGATATTTTTTTACCGTCTGCCAGCTCAACCACTTCTGCAATCTCCTTCATCACTTCAATCACACGCTGCTCTTCATCAAGCTGAATTCCTTTTTGCTGATAGTGTCCGTAAGCGATGGTGCTTCCTTTATCAATCTCACCGGAATCAGGTTCCTCTTTACCCGTAATTATATTTAAAAACGTGGTTTTTCCGACACCATTCTTGCCGATAATTCCGATTCGTTCACCTCGCTTAAAGGAGTAGGAGAAATCATCCAGGATTACGGTATCATCAAATCGCTTGCTGATGTTCGTCAATTCCAGGATTTTACTCCCCATTCGCTGCATATTCACTTCAAGCCGGAGTTCCGGCCCGTTTGACCTCTGCTTTGCCTTCTCTTCTGTTTCATAAAAAGCATCAATTCTGGATTTGGATTTCGTGGTTCTGGCTTTGGGAGCACGGCGCATCCACTCCAGCTCTTTTTTCAGAAGCTGGCCCGCTTTATTGGTTTCGAGCTGTTCAATTTGCTGGCGTTCCGTCTTTTTTTCGAGGTAATACTGATAGTTTCCATTGTGATGATAGAGATTGCCGTCATCAATTTCGATGATGTGATTACAAACCCGGTCCAGAAAGTAACGATCATGAGTCACCATGAGCAGTGTGGTTGCACTCTTGGCAAGATAATTTTCAAGCCATTCGATCATCTCCACATCCAGGTGGTTTGTCGGCTCATCGAGCAATAGCAGGTCAGGATTTTCAAGCAACACAAATGCAAGGGCAACCCGTTTGCGCTCTCCGCCCGAAAGAGATGTAATCGATTGCTGCAAATCGTAAATACTCAGTTTACCCAGTATTTGATGCATTCGCTGTTCATAATCCCAGGCGCCGGCAGCATCCATGGCAGTGAGTGCTTTTTCAAATGCTTTTTGCGTCTTCTCATTAAAATTATCCGCCTGCTCTTGTGAGGCCTTTTCATACCTTTGAATGATTCCGGCCATATCCGAATGCCCTTGAGTTATGAATTCATGAATAGTCATCTGGTCATTCAGATTTGGTTCCTGTTCAAGAAATCCCACCCGGATTCCTTTTTGTATCATGACTTCGCCGGAGTCAGGAGTTTCTTCTCCGGCCAGAACTTTCAGCAGTGTGGATTTTCCTGTACCATTGGGCGCTACAAGTGCTGTTTTGTCTCCTTTCGAAATACCGAAAGTAAGCCCCTCAAAAAGCGGTTTGATGCCATAATGTTTGGATAATTGTTCTACGGAAAGGTAGGTCATGCTTACATGTATCAGTTGTGAATATTCTTTGTGTAAAGATAAACGAAATAGAGCAGAGATCTATTTTTCAATCATGATTGCCTTTCACAATCAATGACTTAGCAAATGAACGTCTCGTAGAGACGACTCGTGGGTAGAAAAAAGATGCGTATGACAAACAACCCATCGGCGGAGATTTCATAAAGTTCGGGAATTGTAAATCCGATGGGAACGCGCAGAATCTTAATCAAAGTAATCCAGCGGGAATCTTTTTCGGAATCACCAACCTTTAAAACCGGTTACGTTTTCTCCCTAATCAGTTCTTTAAACTCGTTTTCATCCAGCACTTTTACGTTATGTTCTTTCGCCTCATCCAGTTTTGAACCTGCACCCGGACCGGCAACCACGTAATCTGTTTCCCCGCTCACGCTCGATGTTGCCCTGGCGCCAAGACCTTCCACAAGTTCTTTCACTTCATCCCGCGTCCACTCTTCAAGATTACCTGTAAATACAAATTTCAGGCCTTTTAATGGCTGTTCCTGCTCACCTGCGTTTGGGTTTTGCAATGTGAGACCTGCTTTTTGCATTCTACGGATATCATCCAGATTCTCATTATTATCAAAAAATGACACGATGGCTTTAGCCACCTCTGGCCCGATTTCATCAATCTGTTGCAATTCTGTCTGATCCGCCCGTACAAGGTCTTCGAGCGTTTCGAAATTCGATGTCAGGACCCTGGAGATATGAGAACCTACATGAGGAATACCAAGAGCAAACAGAAAACGATCGAGTGGGTTCTCTTTACTTTTCTCAATCTCCTCGAGAATATTGCCAGCCGATTTATCCGCAATATCATCCAGCTCTTTCAATTTTTCTTTCTCCAGGTAGTAGAGGTCTGAAACCACAGAAATCAAATCCTTATTAAGGAGTGCTTCCACTCTTTTATCTCCAAGTCCTTCAATATCCATTCCATCTGTTGAAACAAAATGTTTTATTCCTTCACGAATCCTGGCCGGGCATTTCATATTTGTACAGTGTGCCTGTTTTTTATCTTTGCTCATAACAACATCTGCACCACAAACCGGGCATTTATCCGGTATATGATACTTCTTCTCATCACCGGTTCTCTCATCTGTAACCGGCTTTACAACATAGGGGATTACATCTCCGGCTCTTTCCACAATCACCTTATCCCCGATACGAATATCTTTTCTGTCGATCTCATTTTGGTTGTGCAGGGATGCCCTGCGAACCTCAACACCACCGATGTGAACAGGCTCTAATACAGCAATCGGTGTAACTTTTCCTGTACGTCCAACCTGTTCGGTAATTTCTTTTATGCGTGCGGTGGAACGCCGCGGCGGAAATTTATAGGCAATGGCCCAGCGCGGATTATTCGACCGTGTACCCAGACTGTTCTGAGCTTCCAGGTCATTTACTTTACAAACCATGCCATCAATTTCATAAGGCAGATCTTCCCGGATATCTTTCAGATGGTTATACAATTTAGTCACCTGTCTGATTCCATTGCATTTTTTATTTAACTCCTGGTTGATCTTCAATCCCCAGCCGGGCAGTGCACTGAGTGCATCAAAATGCGTTTCAAAAGTAAGCCCCTGAATCTGAGCCACTTCATAAAAATAGATTTGAAGCGGACGTTCAGCTGTAATGGCGGGATCAAGCTGACGAAGAGAACCTGCAGCAGCATTCCTTGGGTTTGCAAACGTTTTTTTATCCTTTTTTTCCCTCTCTTTATTTAACTCCGCAAAACGGTCTTTTCGGATATACACTTCCGCCCGGACTACCAGCCTTTCCGGAATATGACGGCTGTCTGATTTAAATAATTTCAGCGGTACTTCCCTGAGTGTTTTGATATTATCTGTAACATCTTCTCCCGTTTGCCCGTCTCCGCGTGTAGTTCCCTGCACAAGAGATCCGTCTTCATAGATTAGCTCCACAGCAAGGCCGTCATACTTTGGTTCTGCAACATAGACTACCCGCTCTCTGTTCAGTTCCTTCCGGCAGGTATCATCAAAATTCAGAAGATCTTCTTCATTTTTTATGGATTTAAGACTGAGCATCGGCTTTGGGTGATCCACAAGCCCCAGTTCTTCGTTTGGTTCACCGCCAACCTGCCGAGTCGGGGAATCTTCTGATTGCAATTCAGGATATGTCTCCTCAAGCTCTTCCAAAGCAGACATCAAATCATCATACTCCGCATCAGAAATTACAGGATCATCTTTCACATAGTACCGGTAGTCATGATACCGAATTGCCTCGCGAAGTTTTCTGATCGTATTTTCAGCCTCCTTTTGAGAGCTGATCTCCTTCAGGTTTATATCCGGTTTTATTTCATTTTCTGAACTCATCAAATAGACAATACCTGGTTTACTTTTTCATCATTTTAATGATATCATCCGCTGATTTGGTATTAATAATATCATCCGCTTCCAGCCAGCCGCGCCTTGCCTGATAAACTCCATACCTGATGTTTTTCAAATTGTCTCTCGTATGAGAGTCGGTCGAAATGGAAATTTTTATACCGCGTTCTTTTGCCATCTTTGCATGAATATCATTCAGATCGAGGCGTCGCGGTGATGAATTGATCTCCATAAAAACATTTCGGTCAGACGCTTCACTCATAATTTTATCCATATTTAGTTCTATCGGCTCACGTTTGTGAATCTCTCTGTCCGTCGGATGTCCCCAAATATTGAAGTATGGATTTTCCATCGCTTTCAAAATCCTCCTTGTCTGCTTCTCGCTTGACAATCCCAGCTTATAGTGGATCGAACAAACCCGGATATCAAGCTTCTTCAGGATATCATCGGGAAGGTCCAGGCTTCCATCTTCCAGAATATCTACTTCAACACCTTTTAAAATGGTGAAATCATCCAGTTTCTCATTTATTTCATCAATTTCCTCTATCTGCCTTGACAGGGCGTCAGAATCAAGCCCTTCCGCCACCGTAACCCTTTTTGAATGATCTGTAATTGCAAGGTATTGATGGCCAAAATCTTTTGCTGCACGTGCCATCTCTTCGATCGAATCCACGCCATCTGTATAGGTTGTATGGCAATGAAGATCCCCTTTCAGGTCATCAAGTGAAATGAGCTTTGGTAAATTTCCTTTTTCCGATGCTTCAATTTCTCCGCGATTTTCGCGCAGTTCAGGCGGTACCCACTCCAGGTCAATTATATCATAAACTTCTTCTTCTGTTTTACCTGCCACAGCTTCTTCTTTCTCTTTCGGAAAAACACCGTATTCATTAATCTTGAAACCCCGTTCAATGGCTCGTTCACGAAGTTCTATATTATGACTTTTGGAGCCGGTAAAATAGAGCAATGCCGATCCGTAGCTTTTCTCCTTTACAACCCTGAGATCAACCTGAAGACCTGTTTTAAGGCGGATGGAGGATTTTGTATCACCCTTTGAAATTACATCCTCTACATCATCGTACTCCACAAAACGATCCATAACCGGCCCTGAATCACTACAGATGACCAGAATATCTATGTCACCGACAGTCTCTTTTCTGCGCCGGTAACTGCCGGCAATAATAATTTTTTTGATCTCTTTCATCTCATCCAGGTAATTGATCAGAGGCTCAGCATACTCTTCTGCTTTGATCAGCTTTGTCCTTCTCTCTTCTTTTCCACCAACTCTCTCAAGTTCTTTTTTAATTTTATTTTCGGTTTTTTCTCCAAATCCCTCCAGTTCCCGTATTGTTTGTTTTTCCGTTGCTTTTTTTAAATCATCAAGTGATGTAATATCCAGTTTTTGGTATAAATCCTTAACCCTTTCCGGCCCAAGCCCGGAAAGATTCAAAAGCTGAATCAGATCTTCGGGAACCCTTTTTTTGATCTCTTCCAGCTGTTTTAGTCCTCCGGTTTCAACAATTTCCTCAATTTTATCAGCAATGCTCTCGCCGATTCCATGGAGTTCAGTCAGGTCTTTATTTTCATCAACCAGGTCGGCAATATTTGATGAGAGATTTTCGATGCTTTGAGCAGCTTCGCGATAAGAGCGCACGCGAAATTCATTTGCACCTTCTATATCAAGCAGATCTGCTACCTCATTAAAAATATCAGCGATATCACTGTTATGGACAGGCATAATTAATGTCTCCTTATAAGATTATTCTCATATAAAGAACATTATAAAAATAGAATACGTTTACCTTTTATAAACAAGGCGTCCAAAGTTCTGGGTTTTCTTTTTGACAATATCTCGCTAAGCCCTAAGTGAAATAATGAATGGATTACCCGGAAAAAAATAAAGCAATTTATTTTAGGTATTGATTTTGAAATTGGCAGGTATCATCTGAGAAAGCTATTTTATAATAAAAAAGGTTTTTCCTGAGAGAGACTTAAAAAAGCAGGAGTGAATAGTAAACGTAAAAATGTGATCATTATGCCTGAACTACCGGATGTAGAAATATTCAAGAGATACATAGATTCCACCGCCCTTCACAAAAGAATTACTGATGTAATTGTTGAAGATGATTACGTTTTAAAATACATCAGCATTGATTCTTTGAAAAACAGTCTGAGAGGGCAGGAATTTGACAGCACCTTTCGTCACGGTAAATACCTTTTTTTTAAACTGAGCAGCTGCCATACTTTTTTAATGCATTTCGGCATGACAGGTTTTCCAAAGTACTTTAAGAATGAGGAGGAAAAGCCGGATCATGTGCGTCTTTTCATTTCTTTTGGAAATAATTATTCACTGGCATACGATTGTCAGAGAAAACTTGGGGAAATTCGCCTGATAGAAGATGCGGAGACATTTATTGATGATCTTGAAATGGGGCCGGATGCTCTTGATGAAGATCTTGACTTGAAATCGTTTTTGAAACTATTTGAGGGACGTCGTGGAATGATCAAACCGGCGCTTATGAATCAGGAGATTATTGCCGGTATTGGAAATGTCTATTCAGACGAAATTCTGTTCCAGTCGGGGATTCATCCGAAATCAAAAGTGAAGAACCTCTCCGAAGATGACCGGAAAGAAATTTATGATCAGATGCATGAGGTTCTCAATACTGCAATTGATTGCCGGGTGGACAGAACTCTTTTTCCTGACCATTATATTCTATCTGACCGAAGTGAAGGAGCTGACTGCCCCAAAGAAGGTTGTGGCGGCACCCTTCAATCTATAAAAGTTTCCGGACGGAATGCAATATACTGCCCATCCTGTCAGAAAAAAAAATAGTGCGTTTTTAGCAAAGAAACGTTGCAATTGCTATCAAAAGTTTTTTCCAATCCAGCTTCGAACCGGGAGGTCCCTCTATGCATTCGCTCCGCTCTTTTAGTAGGGATGACAAGTCGCTTTTTTAAAAGTGGGCGGCGCATGAGTATTCTGGCAGGTCAGCTACTTTTTCCGCGCCGCTTGATTACAAATTCCGCCTTCTCTCAGTCTCCCGTTCACTTAATCTCTTAGTCTCCCCATCACTTCATCTCTCAGTCTTTAAGACGACACCCGGCCTGTGAGTT
>CAZFAJ010000054.1:0-19069 GCA_964517005.1 uncultured Balneolaceae bacterium
TAAAATCAAGTAGCTCACCATCTTTCTCATTATGGTTTACTATTGACTCATCTAATAATCAGAACAACATCAAAGATTAGTAGTTGTTAGAAAACTTTGATATTTGGATCCCCATAAATCTTTGGGAATGATTAATTTTCAATTTAAATTGAAAGTATTGAAAAATGTAAGTCTTCATGAGTATAAAATTAACCAACAGCACATACCCCGACACACTGGATGTTCTTGAAAACGAGTCCTTTACCCGTTTTCTATCTGATGAATTCCGCAAGCTGAAAAACAAATCTCCAGTTGAATATATTTCCGTTTCACTTCCTGTTCCTGCAGCTGATCCGCTTGCTGTACTTGAGCAGCTTCCGGATAAAAAACAGATCTATTTTTGGGATAATCCCGAACAGTCTGTATCTATAGCTGCATCCGGCGCTTCTGTAACGTTGAAAGCAACCGGCAACAACCGGTTTGATGATATCAAGGAGCAGTCAAAAAAGATTACAAAAAAAATTGCGGCTTACTCGGTTGTAGACCACTCACTCGCTGGGCCGCTTTTTGTCGGGGGATATTCTTTCAGTAACCATAACATCGGAAAAACCTGGAATAACTTTGGGGCAGCCAGGTTTGTTCTGCCTGAATGGCTTTTGGTGCAGTCCGGGCATCTTCATCTGCTCACAGTTATCATATCCGTGAATAATATCAGTATCGATAAATTGTATCAGAAGCTGATCGAACAGGTAACCAACTTCTTATTTTATGCGGGTAATGATAATATTGAAATTCCCGACAGGATTCGTAAATCGTCCATTTCTGTTCATGACTCACCGGAAGCTTATGAGCAATGGGAAACATCTGTCAATAAAGCTAAGGATCTGATCAACCGGGGCTCTTTCCAGAAAATTGTGTTGGCCAGAGAGCTTATCGCAAGTTCTAAGCACAGGATTTCTCCTACATTGCTGATGCACAATCTGCGAAGTAAATTCCCTACCTGTTACAATTTTATGATCTCCGAACCGGGTGGAGCTACTTTTATTGGAGCCACACCCGAACGGCTGGCTTCATTTCATCAAGGACGAATACTCACTGAAGGGCTTGCTGGTAGTATCTCCAGAGGAAACAGTGCCAGCGAAGACGCCGTTCTGGCCAGTAATCTAATGAAAAGTAACAAAGACCGGTCAGAACATGAATTTGTGGTTCAGGCGATACACGACACACTGCGGCCCATCAGCTACAGGATCGAGCATCCCAACAAACCGCAGATAAAAAAACTTGAAAATGTACAGCATCTTTATACTCCCATAACAGCTACCACACATGAACAGGTTCAGATCCATGAACTGATTGATGAGCTTCACCCAACTCCCGCAGTTGGCGGATACCCGGCCAGTAAATCCCTTCCATATCTCAGAGAGCTTGAGAATATTGATCGCGGATGGTATGCAGGACCCGTCGGATGGTTTAATTTAAATACATGCGGTGAGTTTGTCGTTGCCATTCGAAGTGCTCTGCTTGAAGATAAAAAAGCCACACTTTATGCAGGCTGCGGAATTGTAAAAGACTCGGATCCTGAAAATGAATGGAAAGAGACCGTTCTAAAATTTGCGCCGGTGCTGACAGCCTTAAAAAAGTCTGAAATAAACAATGGCTGACCATCTGTCGAACATTTCCGTGCTCGTTCGATCGTTATATGAAAACGGCGTGCGGTATGCTGTGATTTCACCCGGTTCCAGATCCACTCCCGTAACACTTGCTTTTGCTATTCATAAAGGTTTCCGGAAACACATTGTTATCGATGAAAGAAGTGCCGGTTTTATTGCACTTGGCATCGGCAAAGAAACCGGTGTTCCCGCTGTGCTTGTTTGTACATCTGGTACTGCTGCGGCAAACTATTTGCCGGCTGTAGCTGAAGCGAAGCACAGTGGTGTTCCTATGATTATTATTTCGGCAGACAGGCCTCCGCATCTGAGAGGAATTGGGAGTTCACAAACTATAGACCAGTTTAAGTTATATGGTGATCAGGCCGTCTTTTTCCATGAGATTGGTGAACTCCGGAATGAGATAGAAGATCTGAAGAGGCTGGAGCTTTTGGGCAGGCAATCCGTTCATGATTCTGTTTTTTACGGCGGAGCCGTTCACCTGAATGCGGCCTTTCGCAAACCACTTGAGCCAACAGAATCCGAACTGATAGAACAGGAGAAAATCACTGCAAAATTAACAGCCAAGGCCTCGAAGCCCGTTCCAAGATCCGGCATCACGTGGAAGCCGGATCAGGATCTCGAAGAACTGCTGAACAGCAGTGTGCGCCCGGTGATTGTTGCCGGGCCGATGAATCCGCATCATTGCCTGAAGGAATTACTCTTCAGGCTTTCAGATAAGAAAAAAATACCTGTAATTGCGGAGCCGGGATCCGGAATCGTCATAAAAGAGTTTCAGATTCATAATTTTGAGCAGATCCTTCGAAACAAAGAGTTGCAGCCCTCCGTCCGACCGGATTGCATCATTCGTTTTGGTGACCAGCCTTATTCCAAATCTGTTTTGGATGCTCTCTCTGATTGGGATGAAATTCCCGTAATTCAGTTTATTGCCAGAAACAGCTGGCAGGACCATACAATGAGTGTTAAAAAGAAAATCATCATTGGACCGGATACGGTTGCTGATTTAAAGAGAATCGTCCCAAACAAGTCAAATAAGTGGCTCAGCTTCTGGAAAGAACATGACCTGCAGGCTGAATCAAAACTGACCCGGCTGATTACTTCCTCTGGTATACTTACCGACGGACATATCTTTCATCATTTTTCTTCCCAAATCGCAGAAGGCTGGAGTGTTATGATTTCCAACTCCTTCACTGTTCGTGATATGGCACTCTTTGGTAAATCACCTGCAAGAACGCATGTAAACAGAGGCGCCGCGGGCATCGATGGTATCATTTCCACCGCTATCGGAATAAGTCATTCGTCTGATAAACCGACCTGCTGTTTTGTAGGTGATATTGCTTTTTTACATGATTCAAATGCACTGTTATCCCTTCGGAGCCTGAAAAATCCTTTTGTAATAATCGTTGTCAATAACGGAGGCGGAACCATATTCAGGATGTTGCCTGTTCACGGCCACAAAAACTACTATTCCGATTACTTTGAAACTCCGCAGCAAGCAAAATTAGAGCAACTGGCTAAGTCTCATTCCATTTCATACCGAAAAATAGATTCGATCAAGAAACTCAAAAAGACGGATATTAACAGGTTCCAAAATGGAGTGGTAATTATTGAAGTTCAGACGGATGCCACTGCGTCCATGTTATTGCGTAAGAAGTTGTGGGAACCCTGAAATTTTCTTGTATTTTATTTTTGAATTTTTGTAACTCAAAAACCCCGAAGATGAAATTGTTTGCCAACAACTTTTTTTATCATCTCGAAATCCATCAAAACACAAAAGGATTTCCCTATCTATTTTTGATGCATGGTTTTATGGGGTCAGGCTCTGTATTCAGTGAACTGATTGATAACATTAGCAAATTATGTAATCCGGTGACAATTGACCTTATGGGCCATGGAAAAACCGGGGGCTCTGACAAGCCTGAACATTACACCCATAAGCAACAAGTTTCTGACCTCAAGTCTGTTTTGGGCCGGCTGGCTTTAGATGATCTTTATATCTATGCATACAGCATGGGTGGACGGCTTGCGCTACATTTGGTAATGAATCACCCAAAATTATTCAAAGGTTTAATATTGGAAAGTTCAGGATGCGGCATTCAAGATAAAGAATCGCGAAATAAAAGAAAAAACCTTGATGAAAATCGCGCAGTTGAAATTACAAGCGATTTTGATTCCTTTATCAAAAAATGGAACCGGAATTCGCTGTTTCAGAACTCCTCAGCAAAAAACGAAGACGAATACAATCAGTATCTCAGAAAGCAAAACCCGCAATATATGGCAGCGAGTTTGAGGGGGTTTGGCAGCGGGGTGATGCCTCCTCTTTGTGATAAGCTTGAGAAACTTCAAGTTCCATGCCTGCTTTTAACAGGTTCTGAAGATCATAAATACAGATCGCAGATGTCGGAAATGGAGAAAAATATACCTGAAGCTGAATTGGCCATTATTCAAAAGGCCGGACACAGAATACATGTTGACCGTCCGGAAAAAATAGCGAAAATCATTCAACCCTTTTTATCTTAATCGTAACTATGTAATCCGGCAGGTACAATGTCGAATACGTTTAATTACTACAGGAAAAATTATGAATTGGAAAACTGTTAAAGAATACCAGGATATTACTTACAAAAAACTCAACGGCGTGGCCCGAATCGCATTTAACAGGCCCGAAGTACGCAATGCATTTCGCCCCAAAACTCTTTATGAACTCGAAGAAACCCTGATCGATGCCCGTGAAGACACTTCCATCGGCGTGATACTTCTCACCGGTGAAGGACCTGCTGAAGACGGCGGCTATGCGTTCTGTTCGGGAGGTGATCAGAAAGTACGCGGTGCTCGTGGTTATGAGGGTGATGATGGTGTTCAGAGGTTAAATGTTCTCGATATTCAGCGTTTGATCCGGTTCATGAGTAAAGTAGTAATCTGTGTTGTCCCCGGCTGGGCTGTAGGTGGCGGACACAGCCTGCATGTGGTTTGCGATCTCACACTGGCCAGCAGGGAACATGCAATTTTTAAGCAGACAGATGCCGATGTTGCCAGTTTTGACGGTGGCTATGGATCGGCGCTTTTAGCAAAACAAGTTGGCCAAAAAAAGGCACGTGAAATTTTCTTTTTAGGCCGCAGCTATTCGGCCCTTGAAGCCTGTGATATGGGAATGGTTAATGAAGTTGTTGATCACGAAGCACTTGAAGAGACCGCTTACGAATGGGCACAAGAGATATTGGCAAAAAGCCCCACAGCTATCCGGATGATTAAGTTTGCCTTTAATCTCACAGATGACGGCATGGCCGGCCAGCAGGTATTCTCAGGCGAAGCAACCCGGCTTGCGTATATGACAGAGGAAGCCAGGGAAGGGCGAAATGCCTTTCTTGAAAAAAGAAAACCTGATTACAAAAAATTTCCCTGGCTATCACTTTAAAATCTGCCGCCGGTTCAAACCGATTCGGCCTGCAATGTTCTTTCAATAACCCGCTTCTGAATATCTGACGGAACTTGCGAATACTCTGCAAACCTGCGTGTGTAGGTTGCACTGCCCTGTGTCATTGATTTCAGTTTTGTGGAGTAGTGATCCAGTTCATCCAGGGGAACACGTGCCTTTACTTTCTGAATGGTTCCTTCAGAATCCATTCCCTGAATCTGACCTCTCCGGGAGCTTAAATCGCTCATTACATCACCCATATAAGTAGCAGGAACAGTAATTTCAACATCATAGATTGGTTCCATCAATTTTGGGGATGCCTTCATGAATCCATCTTTAAAAGCCATAAGAGCAGCCGTTTTGAAGGCCGCTTCATTCGAATCAACCGAGTGCATGGAGCCATCGTAAACCGATACCCGGATGTCGCGGACCCGGCAGCCACTCATGGGGCCATTTTCCATTTTTTCCATAATTCCTTTAATAATAGCCGGCATAAACCGATTATCTATAACCCCGCCGACAATACAGTTCTGGAAAACCAGCTTCCCTCCCCAGTCCAGGTCAAACTCCTGCACATCACGAACTGTAAATTCTTCTGTGTCTGCAATTCCTTCATACCACGGCTCAATCAGCATATATACTTCCGCAAATTGTCCGGCACCACCGGATTGTTTTTTATGCTTGTAATGCGTTTTTTGATCTCTGGTTATCGTCTCGCGATAGGGAATTCTCGGAGTTTCAAATTCCACATCCAAATGAAATCTGTTTCTCAGCTGCTGCAACAAAACCATCAGATGCTCTTCACCCTGGCCGTGAAGAATAATCTGTCCCAGTTCCCTGCTGTGCTCTACTTCGAGAGCTTTATCTTCTTTTTCGAGCTGGTGTAGTGCATTTGCAAGTTTATCCTCATCACCTTCTTTTACAAGCCTGATAGCAGATCTGATATTAGAAACCGGGTATGCGGGTTTGGCAAGTTTTAAATCTGCTCCTTTTTCAGCAAGAGTATCACCTGCTTCTGCTTCCTTTAGTTTCACGGTTACACCAATGTCACCTGCTTCTGCCCGGCTGACATCCACTCTTTTATTTCCCTGGGGGACAAAAAGGCTGCTGATTCGTGAAGAATTGAATGTGCGTTTATTTTCCAGGTCCTGGCCAACTGACAGAGAGCCGCCTGTAACTTTAAAGAAACTTAATTCACCTACATGATCTTCAGAGTAGGATTTAAATATATATGCGGATGAACTGCCGTCACTGTCAATCTGATGCTCACCGTTATCATCAGTCTTCATAGGAACGGAATTCTGTGGAGAAGGCAACACGTTTCCGATAAAACCCATAATACGGCCCGATCCCATATTTCTGGAGGCACAGCAGCAAAATAATGGGAAAATTTCACGATTCAGGACGGCCTGCTGCAAGCCGTCTCTCATTTGATATTCATCCAGTTCTCCGTTTTCGAAATAGAGATCCATCAGGGATTCGTCATTTTCGGCGATGGATTCTACAAGCTCATTATGTAAAAGTTCTGCCTGGGCTTTTTGAGACTCAGGAATCGGAAGTTTATCCGGCCGGCCGCCACCTTCAGGAAATTCGTACATCGTCATTTTCAGAACGTCGATAATTGCGTGAAAATCTTCTCCTTCACTGTAGGGAAACTGCAGTACGGCAACTCCTCTGCCAAATCTTTCTATGGCCATATCTATTGTATTTTGGAAATCGGATTGATCCGAATCCAGTTTGTTTACAATAATTATGGATGGCAGCCGACTGCCTTCTGCGCGTTTCCAAAGCGATTCAGTTCCAACTTCAACTCCATATTCACTGTTTAAAACAAATAATCCGCAATCAGAAACATGCATCGGCTCAACCACTTCACCGGCAAAATCAGTAGTGCCGGGAGTATCAAACATATTGATTTTAGTGCCTCTCCAGTCCAGATGCGTGAGCGATGAAAAAACAGATTTTTGCTTTTCTTTTTCGATAAAATTATAATCGGAAACCGTGTTTTTTTCCTCTACACTCCCCCTTCTTTTTATTGTACCTGATTCGTACAGCATCGTTTCTGTTAGTGTTGTTTTTCCGGAGCCTGCATGTCCCAGCAGACAGATATTTCTGATTTTCTCGGGTGTATATACTTTCATTTGATAACTCCTGTCACAGTTTACACTTTAGTTTATATCAATTTACCTTTCGTAAAAAATTGTGTTTTCATTTTATAAAATCCGAATACGTATCAATTATTTACCTTCTGCAATTTTCAACGCAATTTTTAAAAATCAAAATTTCTTTTCACCTCAATTTTTCAGGTGGCCGGATTCGTTTTACAATACTGACCTTTATCATTAAATACTCTATTCAAAATATTCAAATTTTTATGAAACTTAATTCATGATTCTATTTAATAAGAATGTATTTTGAAAGCAATATGAAAAATATACTTTTACTTCAAACCGGCGGCACCATTGCGATGCACCTGAATCAATCACAAACAGAACTTGATCAGGACAAATGGACCAGCTTGCTTCAAAAAGAGATACCGGAGTTATTTTCGATTGCTGCAGTTCATGTTGAAAAAATATTTTTTAAAGACAGTTCTGATATCAACCATACGCACTGGAAAACACTATCAAATTATATTTATAACAATTACGGGGCTTATGATGGATTTGTTATTTTACATGGCACTGATACGATGGCCTATACGGCTTCTGCACTCTCATTTGCCTTACAAAATCTGAAAAAGCCTGTGATATTGACCGGGAGCCAGGTTCCCCTGAGTAACATTCGAAGTGATGCAAGACGAAACCTTGTAAATTCAATTGAACTTGCCACCCATCAAATACCTGAAGTAGCTATCTGTTTTAACGACCACTTATTCAGGGGTAATCGCAGCACCAAAATGAATATCGGTGATTTTGATGCCTTTACATCACCAAATTTCAGGCATCTTGCCGAAATCGGACTTGATATTGAATTCTATCATCAATGGGAAATGAACGATGAACCGGTCATAAATCAACCATATTTTGACGATGCACTTTCTCTGATAAAAATTTACCCCGGTTTAAATCCCGGGCAGCTGGATTGTATAGATCTTGGAATGGTAAAAGCTGTAGTTGTTGAAGCTTTTGGAACCGGAAACTTTCCATTAATCAGTGAATACAGCTTGCTGCCTTTCATCAGAGCTTGCAGGGAAGCCGGGGTACATGTTATCATTACTTCCCAGGCTCCCTACGATTCAGTGAATCTTTCACAATATAAAAGCGGCCGGGAGGCGAAACGGCTGGGCGTATTAAGTGCCGGTGATATGACGATTGAAGCCACCATAACCAAAATTATGTTTTTATTGGGACGCAGACTTGCGGATGATCAATTCATTGAGCAATTTACCATGAATATTTCCGGGGAACGAAGCAGATAATTCACTATGTACTTTGTATTTGATGTAGAAACAATTCCAGATTTCGAATTTCTCCGAAATGTCCTGAATGACATTGATTCGGAGGAAGATGAGCTGTTACTAACAGCATCCGAACAGCTTACGTATAATAAAAGCGGGTTTTTGCCTCCTATGTACCACAGAATGATTTCATGGGTGGGTCTTTGGATAGAGAATACCGGAAAACCGCTTCAAAAAGTTGCATGGTCGGGTGAAAATGAAAAAGAAGGCCTCGAAAAACTTTTTAATGCACTTCTTACGTATAAAGATTTTGGACTGATTCATCACAACGGTCGCGGATTTGATATTCCCCTTTTGACTTACAGAGCTATGAGGCACAATATTCAAATGCCTTTGCGGCTCAGCCATCACGACATCAGATACAGGTTCAGCCGTTCAAACATAGACTTGATGGATGAATTCAGTAACTACGGCGCAAGTTCATATCCAAAGCTGAAGCACCTTGGTTACCTGATTGACATCCCGTTTAAACAGACAGGAGAAGGCAACGAAGTGCTTGCAATGTATAGAAAAGATCAGATTCAGAAAATTGAAAAGTACTGTTATGAAGATGTGATGGCAACTTATATTATATGGCTACGCATGAAATATACGGTGGGAGATATTGCTGAAGATGAATTTAATAATCTGAATGAACGGGCCGTCAACAAATTAAAGGAAATTCAATCAGCAGAAACCGACAAATAATTATAAAGATTGATAATTATTTAATATCTTTTATTGCCAGATAAAAAATTTATCTGCATATATACAACAATAACACAACAATACACATCGAAATCGGATTTAAAAATAAGAAGAGGCGCTCCCCAGCTACTCCACTATTGACAACTCCCGCATTCGATGTTTTTTAAATACAATATAGTTTATGCAATACGGTAAAATTAAATGGTTCGATGCTGAAAAAGGTTTTGGATTTATCGAACCCGATGACGGAAGTAAAGATGTATTTGTACATCGAAACAATGTAGAGAACCTTGGTTTTGAAGAAGGGTTGAGAGACGGCGAAGAAGTTGAATTCTCAGTGGAAGAAACTCCAAAAGGATTAAGTGCACAGGAAGTCAGGCGGGTAGGTTAATTTTCTGAAGAAATTATTTCTTTTAAAACGCCGCATGTTTCATGCGGCTTTTTTTATTTCCAAAATGATCAATTCTAAACAATTCTTTCAGGATCGCTGTAATCAGGAATCTCTCCGCGATAGCCAAATATTCGCTTAATCCATTTCACAACTGTTTCAGACTGATTTTTGATGTACCACTGGTCCGCAGCTCTTCTGGCACCAAGTCCGTAAGTAGGATAGGGATGGATGGTATCGGCAAAATTACGCAGGCTCACACCATTTTTCATTGCCAGTGCATATTGTGAAATTAACTCTCCCGCATGTGCACCTAAAACAGAGACACCCAAAATTTTACCATTCCACTTTTTGGCATAAATTTTAATCCAGCCGGTTGATTTTCCATCGGTTACGGCCCTGTCAATTTTTGAGAAGGGGAACCGGTATACCTGGTACTGAACTCCTGCTTCATCAAGTTCTTTTGCAGTAGCCCCAACATGACCCAATTCCGGATCGGTAAAAGTTGTCCATGGCACATGCTTTTTATCAATTTTCATCGGGAACTTGATCAGAGAGTTTGTGACTGCAACCTTTGCCATATGCTCACTCATATGCGTAAACTGATACCTGCCTGTAATATCACCCACACCATAAATATGTTTTACATTGGTGCGGCATTTATCATCCACTTCCACTCCCCTGCCTGAATAGTTAACTCCTGCGGCATCAAGGTTTAATGAATCAACATTGGCACGGCGCCCGGTGGCAACAAGTAGATCTGTTCCTTCCAGAGTTTTGCTCTTATTATCCTGAGTCAGGTTAATCTTTATTCCATTGCTTGTTTTTTCAACACCATCAACACCACACTCCATATGATAGTGAATGCCTTCATCAGATAATTTTTCCTGTAAAATCGTTGTTAATTCGGGATCATCATTTCCCAGTATTCTCGGAGCCATATCCACAACATGTACTTCAGAACCAAGCCTTACAAAACTTTGCGCCATTTCAGTACCAATGGGCCCGCCGCCAATAATAATCAGCTTTTCAGGTAAACTGTTAATTTCGAACAACGACTCGTTTGTAAGATGATCTACGGTGTCAATTCCTTTAATGGGAGGCACGAAAGCTGACGCTCCCGTGCAAATATAGATATATTTGGAACTGACTGATTTCTTGTTGCCATCACTTCCGGTAATCGTAACTGTATGCGGATCGGTAAATTCAGCTTCACCCTGAACTACCTCAATTCCCATATCTTCAAAAATTTCAGGAGCATCCGCATCTTCGTAAATTTCACGACGTATCGAATCCACATGTGCCATAACCTTGGCAAGATCTACCTCTATCTTCGTGGAGGTGAGGCCGTGGCCTGCTGCTTTTTTCATATCGTGAACAATGGAAGCTGCCTTAATCAGTGTTTTACTGGGCACGCAACCTGTCCAGGTGCAATCTCCACCCAGCCGGTGTCTCTCAACCATCATTGTTTTCGCTCCAAAGTTCGCAGCAATTCCTGATGCTGTTAGTCCCGCTGCTCCGCCGCCAATTACCAGAGCGTCGTAGTCGTATTTAGCCATTACTCTTTTCTTTTTCTTTAATTTGTGATTTTACTTTCCGATACGTTGACCATGCTCCATAAACAACCAAACCTACAACCACCGCGTAGACCCACCAAGGAACATTCTGACCGGCAACCATTAAATAGAGATAAGCCGAAATGAAGAAAAATGTTGCGCTCATTGATGGCAATACAATCGATTTACCTTTACGGTAATTACTCACTAACCATCCGATTGAGAGAGAGAAAAACGGGATTGCACCTACATATATAGATCCAAATACAATTGGATTGACCCCATATTCAACCCCCAACCCCATAAACCAGTCGTAAACAGTTTGAAAAATATCCATATTTCCTGCTTTTTATCTGCCGTCTTTAATAATACATATAATGGTATGGCATTTGCGACTTGGAACCATCACAAAATACTCACAATTATTTCCCGAATTCTTAAATGTCCGATTGCAATTTTTAACTCTAAAAATGCAGTTACACTTAAGTGTTTAAAGATGGATTTGAATTAATTTGTAATAAACAACTGAAAAGATATCAATAAAATCCCGGTTTTTAAATAAAACTGTCGCGATTGTATAATAATATTATGGCAAATATCCATCCCTCTTGAATTTAAAAGGATAAATTTTGTTTTAAATATAGATCCGGAACCAATTGCTACGTCAAGGGCAGGGTGAGTGAGAGATACGCAATGTTATTATTACTATTTCTTAAACCTGATAACCATCAAGCTCTTATTTGGCAGTCATATCCCGTATTTCTCAATAAGAAATTCTGTACCACACCGTACGCACCAAAAAAAAGGGCGGTGTTGAACCGCCCTTTTCATTCAATTTATTTGACTTACTGTATAATGAGCGTAAAGGTAATGTCGATATCTGTATCTCCGTCATTGACGGTCGTTGAGGATGATTTAATGTCGGGCTGATGTTGCAGGCGTACCCTGAAAGTTCCATCATCCACGTTTTGATCTGATGTTGTCCAGGTGGTTTCGAGTCCAACAGGATTTCCCTCGTCATCGGAATCATTGTAATTGATAGGATCATCCGCATTATCGAAATTTCCGTTTCCTTCAGGATTGCTAAAAGCATTTTCAGTGAATTGGAAGAAAAATTGATGCTCATCATCTTCTTCTTCGATCTCTTCACCAATATCTTCCGGCGGATCTTCAAGTCCATTGAATATTTCGTAGGTCAGGCTGTACGTAACACCGCTTTGAAGCTGAATATTATCCAGAACCTGAAGTTCTTCTACACCTTCGCCATCGGGATCCTGTGCTGATGCGGTTACCACATCACTGTCGTTATCCACATTGGTGAATATCAGAGTAAGGTCGGTAATCACTTCTTCTTCGTTCTCCTCAGGGGGATCATCCGGGCTGCTGTCTGTACCGCATGAAGCAAAAATTAAGGCTGCAAGCAGTAAAAGTATTCCGGATTTAGTAAGATTGTTTAAATAGTACATAATATATGTTATTGTTATTGTTTTTGTTATAGGTTATTGTTTGTTTTATGATTTGTTGTTTGTTTTATAGTTTATAGGTAATTGAAAGAGAGATATTAAACCCGGGCTCATCCGCAAAAAGACGCATTTCGTTAAGGTAATCCCGGTATGATGTGTTCAAAAGATTTTGCATTTCAAGAGACCCGCTGAAATTCCCAAAAGTTGTATGCAGGGAGGTGTTCACTAAAAAATACCCGGAAGGTGCCTCCTTGAAGTCAAATATTTCCGAGTCTTGCTGAATCTCCACGTTTCCGTTTACAATATCTTCAGGCCGTATTGTGCGTGGAGCATCAAATTGTTTAAATGTATATGAGGTATTTAAAATAAATTCAAAAGAGTCGAAGAATCCCAACCCACCGTCGGTTGCATAGCTGAAACTATAATCGGTTTTAGCAGGAGGCTGATTGATAAGCGGTTCACTATCCTCAATGTTTCTTGAATAGAGATAGCTGCCACCAAATGTACCGGTTAAACGGGAAGAGTATTGATGTTTCCAGGTAACATCGGTTCCGAGAAAAAATGAATCAGCCTGATCAATAATAAAAATTGGCAGAGGCCCCCGTACCGTACCGATAATATCAGCGGGTTTTTCAAATATAAAATCACGGATCAGGTTGGAATAGGCTGTGGTTACAATCTGATGATGGTCTGTTGAAAAGTTCCATTCGCTGACCCATTTGAGGCCTTTTTCCACCGATTTCCCACTTTCATCAAAACGAGTCACCTGATCTGTACGCAGCATATTCTCCGAGTTAAAGCGGTGTCTGAGAAGGCCGAACGTTCCTTTAAAACCGTTTTGTCCAAAGCTAAAAAGTTCAGCCATGTTCGGTGAGCGCCACGCCGTGCCAAAGTTTGTCTTGATTTGGCTTCGTTCCGAAAAACTATGGATCCAGCCTGCACTTGCCGTGAAATTAAAAAATGAAAATTCGTCACCAAACAGATCCTGATTTGTTTCCCGGCCTCTTACGCTATTGTCTTCAAAGTCGACTCGCAAACCCACTTCAACTGTATTGTTACCGAAATCTTTGCCCTCGATCAAGAATGCACTATACCTCTGAACATTATAATTAGGTATGAAAGCAGTTGTATTTGTGCCGGGATTGTTTTCGTTACTCTGCCGAAATAACTGGACTCCAATCATACCATCCAATCCTATCCAATCCGGATGTTTCCAATCCAATTGTATATCATCCGTAATCAAGTCAAGGTCGGTGATAGGCAAATCAGCATTTCTTCGTACGTCAAACTCCTCGTGAAAATTAAACTGGCGGCCTGCCCGAAGATTTAAACTTGCTTTTTCGCTGTATTGCCAGTTGAGTTCAACCTTGCCCAAATGGTGCTGATTTTCTTGCTTTGGTTCGTTGATGTCGAAAGAGAATGGCCTTATAAAGACCGGTTCATCAGCATTTATTGAGCGAATAAACAGATTTCCGCTTTCAGCTACACTTGTTCGAAGCAGCGCGAGTTCCTGGTCTACGAAACTGTAAAAAACTTTGGCTTTCACCTGTCCGGATTCAAAGCGGGCACCTCCATGAAATGCTTTTTCATCTTTGCCGGAATTTGTGAGTGAAAAATCGGGTGCTTGCCGGTCACCGAACCGGGTTAAACTGCCACCAAGATGGTAACTCCAGTTCGAAAAACCGGTACCGGTTTCAACCTGAGTGAAATATCCGCGGCCATTGCTGTGAAAACCTGTACCTACACTGGCTTCAAATGGTTGGTTAAAAAACATCGGATCGCCCTCCACAATCACGGCACCTCCAATCGCTTCAGGGCCGTAACGAACTCCGGCAGCTCCTTTAACTACGGTTATATTATCAACACCGGATAAGTCAATTTCCGGAGCATGATCGGGCCCCCAATTCTGAAAACCGTGTTTTAGTCCATTGTTAAGTATCAAAATTCTGTTTCCTCTCAGTCCATGTATAACCGGCAGCTGAACGTTGCTTCCAGCGGATGAAAATGTTACTCCCTGAACACCGGAAAGAACAGAGGCCACAGAACGGGTTGGGTTTGAGGAGAAATCACTCTTAGTGATCTGTGTTTGTGAAATTGCTTCCGTTCCTCTTTCCAGTAAACGTCTGGCCGTAACATTCAGAGTTTCAAATTCATTTATTTTGTTTTGCAGCTGTAGTTCAATGATGGATTCCTCATCCACAGATTTTTCAAATATTTGAGTTTTATAGCCTACAAAGGAGACTTCAATTTTATAGGTTCCGGGACAAATATCAGACAGAGTAAATTCCCCGTTTTCATCAGCTGTAGTTACTCTGTTAATACTAATAAACTTTACAACAGCAAAGGGCAGAGGGTCTCCGGTTTCAATGTCCAAAACTTTTCCCGAAATGGTACACTCCCTCATCCCCGGATTCAGATTCTGATTTAGATGTAAAACAGAGAACATATTCATAATTACTATAGTCGTGATCAGGGAAACTATCATTCCAAGTTATAACACTTTATGGGATATAGAATGGTTCTGAGAAACATGCTCAATTCAGATGTCTGCGTTGTTAAAGATGCTGCAAGATAACCCCGAAAGCTTTTACACCTTCAGATTATCCCTTTTTAATTGATGGAAATGAGGATCAATAAACGATAATAGGAGGAGCTCTTTTAAGAGAATAATCGATGAAGGGAATTGAAATATCAGAGCTGACTACACTAAACAGCTGATTTTCCGAATAGTTCACGGATGGAAATTCATTCGAAAGAGAATCAAACTGAACGTTGGTGATCAGGCAAAGGGAGCAGCGATCGTGATCAATGTCGTTACTTTTTTCACCCGTATCCTGATGGCTTACGATAATAATCACCCCTGTATGATTACCCTCTGCCAGCGGCAAGTAATCATGATAATGAAAAAGTGCAACAGCCAAAAAACTTGTCAAATAAACAAGCAGCGTGATACGGGCCGATATATTTCTTATTTTGTTTAACATTCGTATGATATTAAGAATCTTCTAACGACATAACAAAATAAAAATTGCTTACCTTTCAAGTGTAGAAAAAGTAAGCCCCGGAACGATCAATTCCGAGGCCTTATGCTTAGGTTTCAGCATTTAGGAGTGACTAAATTTAACTAACCAGATAGGGACTAATCTTGGTTTGTACTTGTTTACAAGAGAGAAGTATGAATAAAATGTTACAGAATAAATTTCTGCCCATCCTGATAATAACTCGACAAGCTAAGAATTTCTGATTTGGTCAATGGCACCCTGAATCTCTTCGGCAGGTATACTCCCTTTGACTTCTTTTCGTCATCGGTGTGGAAATGCTGTTCGCCCATCAGCTCGCTCTACGGTTAAAGAAGCCCCGAAAGGGTAACAGCAACAGCGCAGGGCAATCGCCCTGCATTAATTCAGTGCCATATCAGAAGATAGCCCCAAACGCGGGCGTAAGCCTTTTGCTTCTTCAGATACCAGCAGATACCAAACATATGTTGATTCTATATAAATGAAGCAAGCCTACTTCACCAACATCATTTTCCGGGTCATCTGTTCGCCATTTTGCAAAGCTAACCGGTAAAAGTAGACACCGCTTGACAATCTGGACGCATCAAATGTGACCGTATGACTTCCTGCTCCTCGCGAGGCATCATTCAGCAGTGTAGCCACTCGCTGGCCTACTACATTATAAACATCCAGACTTACCTGCTGTGCGCTTGTAAGGCTGAACTGTATTTGAGTAGTGGGATTAAACGGATTCGGAAAATTCTGCTCCAGTGCAACCCGCTCCGGGATGCCGGTAAAAAGTTCATCATCCGTACTCACACTTTCACTGAAATTAAACCTTGTCGTAACGGGAAAATGGTCAGATGTTGAACTTAAAAAGCTGCCGATGAAGGATGGATTTTCAACCCGCTCCGTACCCTCAAAATAATCGGGTACAAATTCAGAATTAATCGTGATATGATCCAGCATAGACTGGGTTCTGAAAGAGGTGGCCCCTTGTTCACTCAGGCTTTTTGTGATAACAAGATAGTTGGAGTCGTCTACAAAGTTCTGGTACGGTGATACTTCGTTATTGTATGTTGAAACTGTAACATCGTCATTGTAATCACCAAGCAGAATTACATTGTCGTTCAGATGATTGAAGTCGAGAAAATTTTTCATTTGCGCTGATGCATTTACACGTCGGTTATAGGATTCCTGGTCGCCAAAAGCTTTCGCGTGAATATTAAATGAAAACACTTCTCGTTGCATTCCGTCAATAGTTGCACTGAACTGAAACATCAGGGGCAATCGTCCATTTGCCCAGTCGAATGAGATCATTCCCTGGCTGATCAATCCTGAATCGAGTGAATCTATCGTTGCCCGCTTAAACATAAAGGCGGTTTTTTGCTGCTGGGAAAAAGATGCTTCAAAACCGCCATACGCATCAAGTTCATCCACAAGACGGTTAAACTGAGAAGAATTTGAGATTTCCTGGAAAGCATAGATATCTGCATCAAGAGTTGTCAAAACGGTTTTTACGTTCTCAAACTGCAACTCTTCATCATCAGGGCCATTGGATGGATCGCCGAACCACTCAATGTTCCAGGTAATCACATCCAGAGTTTTATCTTTTGAAACATCATCACCGGGAAATTCAACAGGATCGGCACCAAGATCTTCCGCAAACCGGGGCAGAAGCTGAAATACGCCATCAAACCTGCCTACAGCGCCAACAATATTGATCGCTCCTTCAGGTGCTGTAACACCTACAAGATTGGTGTCATTGTCAATACGCATTTCAGCCGCAGCTGTACCATCGTTGATCTCATAATTTGTTCCGCCTTGAAACAGGCCGGAGAAATTGATCGTAACATCTTCAATAATTACAAGCTGACCTTCAAAGCCGCCGCTGTTCATCTGCTGCAATGTAACCGGGGCAGGATCCACAATTTTGGGATCATCTGATATAATTTCAAATGTTATATTGTCGTCTCCTTCATATACACCTATTTGTCTCAGAAATGTACCGGGCGTTCCTCCTATTGGATTAAACTCTGTAACCGGTCCGGTTATCACAATCGAATCACCAATCGCAGCCTGGCTGTGAAACGGTTCCCAGAAAGCGGCAATGCCTGCGGTTTCATCCTGGAAATAAGCAGGGCCGCCAAACTCGTTCCCAACCGTAACACGGCCTGAAACAGTTACACGTGTTCCGAAAGGAACCTCCCGCGCCTCTGCTATTGTGATAATATCTGAATCGGAAAATGCTTCGCCGGCCAGGTTTAGCTCAAAAGCAGGTTCGTTAACGGCATTACTCGATATGGAAAGAGTGCCGTTAAAAGTGCCCGAAGACTGCGGCGAAAAGGTGACATCGAACTCAACGGATTCATTAAATTCAAGAGAAGTGGTTGTGAGAGATTCTGCATTAAAGACTTGTGAATCATTTATAGAGACATCACTGATTTCAAGAGTTTGTGAACCACGATTTCGGATGCGAACGGTTTCGGACGATTGCTGGCCCAGATTTACAGATGTGAATTCAATATTTGACCCGGACGTAAGTTCATTGTTATCCACAAAAACATCAATAGTTGGATCATCTTCAGGCTCAAGTACGCCAACGATTACATCCGCAATTCCAATCTGTTTGCTTGCTCCTGATGGTTCCCCACGATCACTGACCCAGGTTATCCGGATTAGCTCACCGGGTTCTACATTAATTCCTTCAATGGTAGTATTGAGTGTTTCATCGGCACCATTTTCAGTAGAATAAAAAAGTTCAGGTATTTCCGTATTGTTTACTGATACTGTCCATTCCGGAGAACGGCCTTCTCCGGTTCTTTCTACTTTTCCAGTATAGGTAAAATCGAAAGAGGTGATTGTATTGTCTGTGTCATTCTGCAAAGTCAATTCAACTAATAAAACCCCTGTTGTACCTGTGTGCTGGTATCCCAAAACATTGCTGTTTCCACGGAAACCACCTGTATTTCCTGTTCCCCAATCCCCATTATAAGTGCGATTGGAAGCGCTAAATGCCCACTCATTGTCAGATCCAAAAGAATTTACATTTGACCCTTCACTAAAAACAAATGAAGCAAAATCCTGAGTATATGATCCGGTGAATAAAGTTTGGGCTTCAGAGGTTGTAAAAAAGCCTGTAGATGCTAAGACAAAAAAGATTAGAAATAAACTGTAACAATACTTCATAGATATGATTTAGGTTAAATATTTGATTTAAAAAATAGGCAATAAAATTCACTGAATTGTTTAATCAATGTAAAAAGGTATTTTGAACTTTTTTATAAAAAATTACGATGCTTATTTTTTCGGAAAAATCTGTTATTCTGACTCAGATATATATCCCCGGTTCAACATCCAAATTTTCTTGCATCGGATTGCCCCAACGGGGCAACATCAACAGCATAGCTCCGAAAGCGCTTTCGGGGCTATGCTAAATGAATCAAACACAAAGAAAG
>CAZFAJ010000055.1:0-18586 GCA_964517005.1 uncultured Balneolaceae bacterium
TCCGGAACCGTATAGAAGTTCGAAACCTCTTCATCAACATATATTAGCGGTACCTTACTACCTGTTCCGTGCTGCAACACGGCCGATTGGCTGGGTTATCAATGAGATTGAATGGAATTACGAGCATATTCTCATCGATGGCCTAAGGACGTTTGTATTTCCAACTGCTGAAACGGGAGGTGCAACCTCAGCTGCGTTTGGATTAACAGGCTTTCATAAAAACCTGTTGAACACAGGACACAATATTGATTTTTCAGCATCTTACGGTTCCCGTGATTTTTTTTCAGGCAGTTTTACATATACCATACCTGACTTTTTGGATGCCAAAAATGAACTGGAACTTTTTTTAACTCATCGGAGCAATCCATTTGAAAGTTTCTTTTTGAGCGATGCGGATAGCCGTGAAGAGGCAAAAAGACGTTTCTGGGATCTTGAATTTGAGACAGGCACATTACTAACATGGCATCATCTGGATTGGTTCAGTTCTGCATACAGCCTTAGTTATAAGAGGGTGAACATGAGAACCATTGATGAGGAAAATACCCTTACTCCTGAGGATGTGGACGGCCTTGGCGTGAGTAAATATTTTAAATCCAATGCAGAATTTCTGATTGACAGAAGAGATGGCGATTTCAGGTTCGACCGGGGTTATCACCTCACTTTTTCGGGTGGTTACGGAAGACAGATTGATGGAAAGGAGTTTGATTTTTTCAGATACCTTTCGGAAGCCAATTTCCTGATACCTCTAAAAAGAGGCAGAAGATTTATCGCTAAAGGCCTGATTGAAAGGTATGAATCGACAGAGGCCGGCACAGTTCCCTTTTTTGAACTTCCAACACTTGGTGCGGATAACAGGCTAAGGGGATTTCCAAACAGTCGGTTTGTAGATCGGGGAATTCTCGTCTTTTCAGGGGAATACAGGTATCCGATTTGGGAAGAATTTGATATGGTTTTTTTCTGGGATGAGGGTCAGGCTTTTGATCGATTCGGTGAAGTCGGGATTGGCCGCTTTAAAACAAGTGCAGGTTTTGGTCTGCATGTTGTGGAAAGCAGAGGTACTCTTTCAAAACTGGAAGTTGCATTTAGCAGTGAAGAAACAAGAATTATGTTCAGCTTAAGCTCGGGGTTGTAAATGAGTCACAAAAACAATCTTTATAGTTTAGTAATCTTTGGTTTATTAGGTTTCATTTTCATAATCGGCTGCAGCACTACGAAACCCTTTAATGTAAATTCTATCAAAATGTATGACCCGGATACCTCAAGAATACCGGAACCGGATAGTAAACGTGAATATCATTACTGGGATAGAATCGATTATACAACCTTTTATCAAATAGGCAAGCCTCTCGATTTAAACTGGATTCCAAATGAAACCGGCAAACTGCTCGGAGTACGGTCAAAAAAAGAGGCCGATAATGTAAATGTGCTGGACGAAGTTCCCAATTCAAGCTGGTATACCAACAGACATGCTCACAAAAGAATGACTGCTGATGAGCTCAGGACAGGGCCGGATAGTGGCGCCGGGCCCGACACAGCCGGCGTATGGAATATTACAAATGGCAAACTGGAGGGCTTTGGGGCAGGGTTTTTTGTCGAAGACGCAAAAGGCGACAGGTATTTGGTAAAGCTGGACGGTCCTGATTTCCCGGAACTGGCATCATCTGCTGAAGTGATTTCAACGAAGATATTTTATGCAGCGGGTTATTTTGTTCCTGAAAATTATATCACGTGGTTCGACCCTGATCAGTTGAATCTTACAGATGATGCTGAGGTCGTTGAGGATGGCAGAGTAAGGGAAATGGTTGAGGAGGATATTGAATCCATGTTGATGGGCCAGAAACGGACAGAAAATGGAAAATTCAGGGCACTTGCCAGTAAGTTCGTGGACGGAAACCCGGTGGGTATCTGGGAATTTTACGGACGCAGAAATGATGACCCGAACGACAGGGTCCGGCATGAACACCGAAGAGAACTCAGAGGGTTGCGAATCATTTCTTCCTGGCTGAATGATGCGGACAGAAGTGCTAAAAATACGCTTGCCGTTTATACGGATGAACAGTATATCAAACACTATCTTTTGGATATGGGGTCAACCCTTGGAGCTAACGGGGCAAATCCGCATCGCCCTGTTCATGGTAAAGCATATTTGATTGATCCACGCTATATGATTGCTGCAGTGCCTCAGCTTGGTTTTCATCAATTTTCTTGGGATACGGTTTCTACAAGGTTTCAGTACAGGGAAACAGGTTACTTTGAAAGCGATTTGTTCAATCCGGGGAAGTGGGTCCCAACACATCCCAATCCTGCATTCGAAAAAATGACTCTCAGAGATGCATTTTGGGGTGTGAAGGTTGTATCATCTTTTTCAAATGAAGATATCGTAGCTATTGTTGAAACAGGAGAAATTTCAAACCCGGAAGCGGAAAAATACCTGGTTGAGACCCTGATACAGAGAAGAGATAAAATTATTTCGCACTGGTCAAAAAAAATTACTCTCTTTTCAAATTTCGAAGTAACTGAAAGTAATAGCGAATTGTTATTAAAATTTGAGGATATATCCAGTAATTATGCCGTCCTTTCAAAAGATAAGATTACATACAGGTTTAAAATTAATCCTGCAACAGACATAAATTGTGAATATTTTAATGCCGAACCGGTTTTGAACATCAACCCGGATATGTGTGAAAGCAGTTTTATTGATAATAAAACCGGAATGAAGATCTATCATGTTTTACTAAGCTATCACTCCGAAAGCCTGAAAGAGCTTCCGGGTGTGAACCTGTATATTGGAATTAAAAATAAAAACAAACCTCGTATTATTGGTATAAACCGCTACAACTAAACACATGGCTGAAAACTCTCAGAAAACTCTTACCGAAATACTGAAAAACCCCTTCAAAAGTTTTTACGATCTCTTTTGCGGAATTGAGAAAGATGAATGGCCCAAGGTCATTTCTATGGCTCTTTTCTTTTTTCTTGTCATCGCTATCTTCTGGATTCTTAAACCCCTGAAGCGTGGCCTGCTCGTCAGTTATTACCAGGAAGCACCCCTTGAACTGCTTGGCATGACGCTTTTCGGCGCAGAAGTAGAGCAGCTTGCAAAAGTTCTAAACATGTTTTTCGCTTTTGCCATGGTCATCGGATTTACATGGCTCTACAAAAGAGTTACGCGTAAAATGCTGGTGACGGCAGTCTCACTGCTTTTTGCAGGATTGTTTGTACTCTATGGCTTGCTTCTGCAGTCCCCTTCGCCAATTGAGGTGTGGTCGTTCTACATATTTGGAGATATGTACAACACGGCTCTTGTAACACTGTTCTGGGCTTTTACAAATGATATTTTCACATCTGATGAGGCAAAAAGATCCTATGGATTTGTTGGCCTTGGCGGAATTATAGGCGGAATTGTCGGCGCCACGTATGTAACACTGCTGGTTGAGCAGCTTGGAAGAGATACTCTTCTGTTTATGAGCGTGATTCCAATGCTATTCATAATTGGGATTGCACTTTACATTGAGAAAAGAGAAGGCCCGCCACAAAAAACAGAAAGCACCGGGGATGCGCCAAAAGCAAATGCGGTAATTGACGGGGCAAAGCTTGTGCTTTCTTCAAAATACCTGCTTGCTATTGCTGCAATGCTGGGTATTTATGAAATGGTGTCGAACATTGTGGACTTTCAGTTATCAGCTGCTATTGCGCTGGGAGTAGAAGGCGGCCTCGAACGGGATGCCTACTTCGGGCTTGTCGGTATTGTCACCAATATTGCCGCTGTTTTTGTCCAAATGTTTTTAACCGGGCTTGTAATGATCAATTTTGGTGTGGGAATCGCACTCTTGCTCTTGCCGGTATCCATTGCCCTCGGCTCTATCGGGTTTTTTATTGTTCCCGGTCTCCTTTTTGCGACAATTATGTCGGCCAGTGACAATAGCCTGAATTATTCCATTCAACAATCCGCCAAAGAAGCACTCTATACGCCCACTTCAAGAGATGTGAAATATAAAGCAAAAGCATTTATTGACATGTTTATTCAGAGGGGAGCCAAAGCTGTGGCTGTTTTTCTGAATATAGGTGTAGCCGTTGCCTTCGGTGTTGAAAATGTGTTCTGGCTCTCACTGGTTGTTCTCGTTTTGATTGTTATATGGATTATGCTTGTCCGTTACATGGGACGAACTTTTAAATCAATGGAAAAAGATGAAGTTTCGGAAGAAACAATTCAGACAGAGTAGGTCATTTTATGCATGCAAAAAGACTGTGTTTACCTTAATAATTATCAGAAAATTGATACAACCAATTTATTGAAATTACATGAAGATTTATTCCGATAAAGCCACTCTTTTGAGCAGAATTTTCGTTCTGTCTCTTTTATCTATTTTAATTACATCATGTACCGCAACGAAACCCTGGCATAGCGATGAATATGAAAATTGGAAAAGCCATGCACCCGAACGGGAAGCTCAGGTTGAATATCAGCTTTTTTTAATAGGAGATACCGGTGAACCGGTGCTTGACGGTGAAGACCCGGTTCTTGTTTTATTAGAGGAAAAACTTCTGGAAACGGGTGATAAGAGTTCCATTGTGTTTCTCGGAGACAATATCTATTCGGATGGCTTTGAGCCGGAACCTGTTCATGCGCAGGAGCTTGCAGAGAAAAAGCTTACCAAAACACTCAGCACAATGCATCAATATGATGGACGCGCTTTTTTTGTGGCGGGAAATCATGACTGGTACTCCAATTTTGAGGGATTACAACTCCAGGAAGAATTTATTAATCAATATGAGCCGGTTGAAAATCTGTCTTTTCATCCTCAATCAGGTTGTCCGGGGCCTGAAGAAGTTATTTTAAACGACAAATTGGTTCTGGCTCTGCTTGATTCAGAATGGTTTTTGGCTGAAGAGACAAAAGAGTATGCGACTCAGGAAGGATGTGAAATTCAAACGGCGGAGGAGTCTATGACAGAGCTTCGCCGGCTGGCCTTTGAACATAAGGATAAAACATTGGTAATCGCAGTTCATCATCCATTCTATTCTAACGGAAGGCATGGAGGCTATTTTACTGTAAAGCAACATATTTTCCCTTTGACTGAATTTAGCGATAAACTTTGGGTACCACTGCCAGGGCTCGGTTCACTCTATGTACTTCTGCGAAATCTTGGGGCTTCGGATGAAGATATGAGCGGGTCTAGAAACAAAATTTACAGGCAGCAGGTTTTGGATGCTGTCAGTGACCACCCAAATGTAATTACTGCTGCCGGACATGATCACAACTTGCAGTTTTTTGATGAGGAGGGGGCATATCATGTGGTAAGCGGTTCCGGAAGTAAAACATCCAAAGCCCGAAAAGGAAAAAAGGCAGGTTTTGCATTTAGCGGCAAGGGATTTGCAATCATAAAATTCTACGATAACGGATCGGCCCAGGCCGAATATGTGACTCCAAAAGAGCCTTATGCGGAAAATAATCCCATCTTCAGGATTCAGTTACAACCTGCAGTTGGCTTATAGCTTAAAATGGTCATACCGAATATAGTTATCAATTATTAATCGCTAAAATTTTTACAGATAAATAATTTTCTAAGTCTATATAAAAAATAAACCATAAGATGCTGAAATTTTTAAATTACCTCCGAATTTTATTTATAAGTGTAATTCTTGTCTCATGCGCTGCTACAGAACCCTGGCATTCTGAAGAGAAGGAGAACTGGGAGTCAAATAATTCGCAGACCGGGGCTGAGCTTGATTACAGAATGATTTTAATTGGTGACATGGGAGATCCGGTGCTTGAGGGAGAAGACCCTGTATTATCCATGCTCCAAACCAAACTTTGGGATGGAGATAAAAGCAGTGTGATTTTTCTCGGAAATAATGTACTGGATGGCGGAATGCCGGCAGAGCAGTCCCAGAAAAGAGAACTGGCTGAAGAAAAGCTTGCTAAAATATTTTCTGCACTGGGGAATTATCGCGGCAACATATTTTTTACCGCGGGAAATCACGACTGGAAACCGGGTATAGAGGGGCTGCGGGCACAGCGGGATTTTATTCTGAATTTCCCAAGTGCAGATAAAGTTGAGTACCTGCCCGGATCCGGTTGTCCCGGTCCCGAAACAGTTGAGATGGCGGACAATGTAGTTCTTATTATGATTGATTCAGAGTGGTTTTTGCAGCGGGATAAGGAACAAATTGCTCAAGATAGTAACTGCAAAAACAGGTCAATTCAGGACGTTGCATCTGAACTAAAAGAAATTGTTGATAATAACATAGATAAACACCTGGTATTAGCAGCTCATCATCCATTCGAGACACGCAGCAAACACGGTGGATATTTCACATGGAAGGAACACTTTTTCCCATTAACCGATGTTCATAAGTCGCTCTATCTGCCTCTGCCGGTTGTTGGTTCATTTTACCCTGTATTGAGGAATATGGGTATTTCAAATCAGGATCTTAGCAGTGCAAGGTATGATGATTATGACGATGCTGTTCTGGATGTGCTTGAAGGGCATCCCAGTGTAATCACCGTTGCGGGCCATGATCATGCACTCCAGTATTTTGAGGTAGACGGAATACACCATATCGTAAGCGGATCGGGATCTAAGACTACGATCGCAAGAAAAGGAGGAGTTGCGGATTTTGTATTCTCCGGAAAAGGATTTGCCACGCTTGATTTTTATAATGATGGCTCAACATGGCTTGAAATGTGGACATCGGAGGAAGACTTTAAAATAGATAATCCGGTTTATAGGACCCTTATTCACAGCGAGACTAAATTACTGGATGAATCCGGGCAGGAAAAAGAGATTGTTCTTCCTGATTCTACAGAGGTTATAACGGATGCTCAATACGAAACAGGAGGTTTCGGAAAAACCATATTGGGCGAGCACTATCGTAAATCATGGACAATGCCTGTGAATTATCCGGTTTTAAATTTGAGAGAAGAGAAGGGAGGTTTGAATATTAATAGCATGGGGGGAGGATTTCAAACTACAACGTTTTTTATGGAAAGTGAGGGCGGACGCCAGTTTGTTCTCCGGTCCATACCCAAAGATCCGACGGAAACTCTTCCCAAAGTACTCCAAAGAACATTTATAAGAGATTTGATTCAGGATCAAATTTCTGCATCGAATCCGTTTGGTCCAAGCATTGTTGCACCTATTGCAGATGCTGCCGGAATATATTACACAGTTCCTGAAATTTATTACTTACCGGATGATCCTGCTCTCGGTAAATTCAGAGATGAGGGAAAGGAGCAACCGGTTTTACTTGAAGAGTTTATCGGTGTGCCTTTAATTGAAGAAAAATTCGGGGATAGCGCTACAGGAATTGCAGATACAGAAGAGCTGATGGAATTACTGCTTGAAAAACCGAATCATAAAATCGATGCCCGCTGGTTTCTGAAAACAAGGCTCGTTGATATGGTTTTGGGTGACTGGGACCGCCATGAAGGGCAGTTTTTCTGGGCATCCATGGAGGATGAAAATGGATCTGTGGAATATCGTGCGTTCCCCCTCGACCGGGACAACGTGATTTTTAAAATGGATGGTGTGCTGCCCTGGATTGCTAACAGAAAGTGGGCTCTTCGCCAGTTCCAGCATTTTGATCATGATATTCGGGATATTGCAGGTATGAATTTCCAGGCGCAGCATCTCGACAGGCGTGCACTTGCCGAACTGGGTAAAGAATACTGGATTTTAGTAGCTAAAGATCTTAAAAATAATATTTCAGATGAAGCTATTGAAGAGGGTGTTAAAAATTTACCCGAACCTGTTTTTGAGCTGAGGGGAGAAGGTATTATTTCCAAATTAAAATCCAGGCGCGATAAAGCAGTAGAATTTGCAGAGCGGTATTACGAATATGTTGCGAAAGAACTGGAAGTCGTTGGTACAAAAGGAGAGGATCTGTTTATTATTGATGAGACAGGCAATGACAATTTGATCCTGAGAATATACAGCGGCGGTACTGAAAACAGTAAAAACCTCTATTTTGAGCGTTTGTTAAACCCGGATGAAACGAAAGAAGTCAGATTGTACGGAATTTCCGGTAATGACAGGTTTTTATTCAGGCACAGCCGGAAACTGCCAATAAAATTTCATCTTGTCGGGGGAGAAGGTGAATCGGAGCTGACCTTTGCAAATGCAGGCGTAAATACATCTAAAAATATTGAGCTCCATTCTAAAAATATTAAAGGTGCCTATCTGAAAGATATCAAACCCAATATGGGCGAATTTACTGCTCAGGGTATGGAAAAGTATGGATACAATTATCAGGAATACGCATTTGACTTTATTGCACCGGCTCTTGCATTTAGTTTTAACCAGGATGACGGTATCTTTCTGGGCGGCGGGTTTACATTAACCAAATACGGGTTCAGAAAATATCCTTATGCAGCAAAACACCGGTTTACAGCAAACGTAGCAACCGCTAAACTCTCTTATAATTTTCTGTACGAAGGAGAGTTTATACATTTGATCGGAAATACGGACCTGTTGCTGGATATCGCGGTTCAGTCTCCAAACTTTCAAGCTAATTTCTTTGGACTCGGGAATGAAACCACCCGAGAAGGAGATGACAGATTTCACGATGTGCGTAAAGATTTATATTCACTCAATCCGATTTTACGCTACCGGCTCTTTCAAAATTCAGAATTCAGATTCGGGCCTACATTTGAAATTGTTGATGTCAGAGAAACCGATGGAAAGTTCATTTCAACTCCGCAGGCAGGATTGGCAGACAGTGATTTTGCCACATTTAAAATACTTGGCTTTAAATCATCCTACGAATTCGATACAGTGGATAACAAAAATTATCCCAAAAAGGGATTCAACTTTGAGGCTGGCGGACATTTTACTCATAATTTTGATGATGACAATCCACTACTTAACCTGGATTTGAGCGTGAGTGGATACCACACGATAAAAAATACGGAGATAACCTTGGCTTCCCGTCTTGGTGTTGAGAGAAATTTTGGTGATTTCCGGTTTTTTCAGGCAAATACTCTCGGTGACGCAGGCGTTTTCTTCCAGTCTAATACCGGCGTATTTGATAAAGCTAATTTCAGAGGGGTTTTAAGAGATCGTTTTTCAGGGAAAAGTATTTTTTATCAAAACACCGAGGTACGCTCAAAATTGCTTGAAATAAACTCTTATTTTGTGCCGGGTAGTCTTGGTTTTCTTACTCTGTTTGATCATGGCCGTGTCTGGATACCAAATGAAAATTCAAGTACATGGCACTATGCTGTTGGAGGGGGATTATGGTATAACTTTTTTGACAGGGTTGTTGTGAGTGCAACCTATGGAAACTCAGACGTGGATGATGCCTTCTCAGTGGTTCTGGGCTTCTTGTTTTAGAGAGGTTTGAAAGGAGAGGATATTCCGGGCTATTAGGCATTCAGATTTATTATTTTAGGCTTTATATTATAATCCGGTTTTGATTTATAGAAATCAATATCGAAGAAAAGTATTTTCTTATTAACGTAGCTGGAGGTGCCGGAATAATTAATGAAGAAATTTATCAACAGATTTTATGATGTAAGGCCAGGCGAGTGGTATATTACAATTGCCATGTTTTTTGTCAACTTTTTGTTGATGGTGGTCCTTTACTTTCTAAAACCTGCAAGAGACAGCCTTTTTCTTGTTGAACTTGGCGCCGCGCAGCTGCCCCTGGTCTTTATTCTGGTTGCAGTCGTTTCCATTCCTGTTACCCAGCTTGTCTCCAGACTTGTGCAATCGTATAACAATTTCAGGGTGTTTTTATGGACAAACCTGATTGTAATTCTGAACCTTCTTATTATCAGAGGGCTTTTCTGGATCGATCAGGATTGGGTTTATACCTTGTTTTATATATGGGTTAGCGTCTACAGTATCCTGATAATTTCCCAGTACTGGGTTTTTGCAAATGAACTTTACAACACATCTCAATCCAAACGGCTTTTCACCCTTCTGAACCTGGGCGCTATCCTGGGAGCCATAGCCGGCAGCCAGTTATCAAGTGTTGTTGTCTCGGTTTTCAATATAGATACTGAAAATCTTCTCTACATCTGTATGGGAGGAATATTTGCTGTTATGATGATTGTATTTTCACTGAAGGGACGGAGTAAATTTGAATCGTCAAATAACGGACACAACGAGGATGAAACTATTACCACCACAAAAGTCTTTAAAAGTATCGTCAATTCACGGTACCAGTTTTTAGTAGCGGGAATTATCGGTGTTGCAATGCTGGTATCTACTCTTGTTGATTACCAGTTAAAGGCTGTTGCCGCTGATGTATATCCCGATAAAGCGGATCTGACTTCCTTTATGGGAACTTTTTACGCCGGATTAAGCCTCGCATCTCTTTTTATTCAAATTTTGTTCTCCAGCAGAATTCTGAGAAGAATGGGTATCGGCGGGGGGTTATTGACCCGTCCTGTTGGCCTGTTTATTGCATCCATACTGATGATGTTTGAACCGGTGCTGGCAGTGGCTGTTTTTCTTGGCGGTTTTGACGGAGCAACACAGTATTCGATAGATAAAACCAGCCGCGAAATCCTGTTTCTCCCCTTCTCCCAGAGAATGAAAGAACGGATCAAATTTTTTATGGATGTGTTCGTAGACAGGTTTTTCAGGGGAGTTGCCGGCCTGATTTTATTGGGGCTGGTTTTTTTAGCTGATTTTACTGTTCAGCAAATTGCATACATTGTTACTTTCTTTGTGGGGGTTTGGATTGTTTTATCAGTGATGGCTAAGAAAGAGTATGTTCAGCAATTCAGAAACTCAATTTCGAGCAGATACCTCGAAATTGGAGGCAAGGGTTT
The DNA here is from genome assembly GCA_964517005.1 of uncultured Balneolaceae bacterium. GTDB lineage: Bacteria > Bacteroidota > Rhodothermia > Balneolales > Balneolaceae > CAYVBJ01. Next base: position 10,784 of record CAZFAJ010000055.1, read on the forward strand.
GGATCTAAACGAACCGGAATCTGTCGAAGTTATAAAACAGGGACTTAAAAGCGATAATATAAACCAGGTTCATTACATTTTAAAACTGCTTGAAGGGCATAACGTTGAGCCTTTTTCACAGGAATTGAAACAGCTCCTCAAGCATCAGTCCAATGAAATACGGTTGCAGGCACTTCGGCTGTTAAAGAGTATTTCTGAAAAAAATTATATGAGTGATATCATACAATTGCTCGAAGATACAGACACAGAACTTCGGCTTGAATCTATTCACTACATTTGTATGCAGTCAGAAGGAGATCCGGAACAGATCTTAATGAACTACTTACAAAGCGATTCTGTAGATTACAAAGCGGCAGCTCTTGGTTGCATAAGCAAGCATGGCGGCGGTGAGGATCATAAGATGATCAGTGATGAGATGATTGAATCAATCATAAGTCAAAAAAATAAGCAAGCGAATCTTGCCCGTGCCCAGGTGGCTCAGGTTCTCAATTATATTGGAGGCGATAAGGCCAGAAAATATTTGCCGGTTCTTCTGAATGATCCTTCGCCCGCTGTTCGTACAGAAGCAATTAAGAGCATGGGAGAAGTGAAGGATGAAGCATTTATACCGCTTTTGATACAGAATTTGAATGAAAGAAATCATTCACTGGAAGCCAGAAATGCATTATCAAATTTCGGGGAGGAGTACGTCAATCTTATTAGTGCATATTATCACAGCGGAAAATTTTCGCGGGAAGTTTGTAAAAATATTCCAAAAGTACTTGCCAATATGAAAAGTCAAAAATCGGTTGACAAACTCATGGCTATGCTTGTTGAAGAAACAAGGCCTGTACAACGGTTGTACCTGCTGAAGGCGCTGAATAAACTCAGATCTTCCGCCAATAATTTTGTTTTTGATGAAAAGGAGATAAGAGATCAGGTATACAATGAACTGAAAAACTATTATCTGTTTATCTCTATTTTGTTTCAGCTGCCCGACAGAAAGCAATTTGACCTCCTGAATAAAGCTTTAAGGGAAAGGCTTGATCAAATAAAGGAACACGTTTTCCGTCTTTTGGGACTGATTTATAATCCGAAAGATATGTATGGGGCGTACCTTGGGCTGCAGAGCATAAGTGAAGAGAATCGAGCAACATCTGTTGAATTCCTTGATAATATACTTGAGGGAGATCTTCACAGAGATATCTTTCCCCTTATCGACCCTGCATCTATGGAAGATACTGTCCAAAAAGGGAAAAATATTTTTAAAATTGACATTAATTCCTACACAGCTGGTATGATGAAGATTTTACACGGTAACGATGACTGGTTAAAAACATGTGCCATGTATGGAATTACATCTCAGTGTCCTGCAGAACTCAGAGAATATGTTGAGAAATCAGTGAAAGATGAAAACCCGGTGATTAAAGAAACCGCTCAGCTTGTTTATGAAAGATTTTAACTTTTTCTGATCTTATTTTTCAACAAGAACTTAACAAACATATACCCTGTGAATAGATGGATACAATAATTGAAAAAGTAATGTTACTGCAAAGTGTTGAACTGTTTGCTGATGTTCCGACAGAACAACTGTCGTACCTTGCAGGAATTGCAGAGGTTAAAAATATCGATGTGGGGGAAATTTTATTTCGTGAAAATGATCCGTCCGATGCCCTCTATATTCTGTCGGGCGGAGAAATCAAGATGATAAAGAATGGTGAAACAGTGTACGAGATTGGTGAATATGAGGCTGTAGGGACTCTTGGATTTTTTGATCAGGAGCCCAGGATTTTCACTGCTGAATGCAAAATAAAAGGAAAGATGCTGGAAATTGACAGTACTGCGTTTTTTGACCTTCTGGAAGAGCGAATTCATATTGCACGCTATCTTCTTAAATATTTTGTTAAACGACTACGATCGGTTTATGACGGAAGCGTTGATACGGTGAAACTGACAAAATCTGAATCGAAGGGAATTTAAATGAGTTTGCAACAGATTATCGAATGGGCTCAGCTATTTTTTAGGGTAGCACTTGCAGCTGTTCTAATATTTGCAGGCGTTCTGAAGCTAATAGACAATACAGCCCTTTTTGAGACTGTTACTTATATAACCTGGCTGCCCGTTTGGTTTAAATCCATATTGATTTCAACTCTTCCCTGGGCAGAAATTATTGTTGCCGGCCTGCTTTTGTTAAAGTGGCAGTTCAAATATACAGTGAGTTTTGTATTGTTAATATTTGCAGGGTTTTTGGGATTTTCGATTTATGGGTTTGCTATCGGTCTTGAGGGCGACTGTGGCTGTTTTGGAGATCTGGCTGAAAGCAGTTTCGGATGGGAAATGATTATCAGAAATGCAATTTTTACTGCTATGGCCGGATTTCTGTTTTATGATACCGGGCGTACTACAAAGTGATATCGGATTGTGCGATCCACTGGAATTACCATAAAAGATTTCACTATCCCGATTCGAAAAACTCCGATTTTCTTTTAAAATAGGGATCAAAGACGTTTTTAAGATCTGTAAATTTACTGAGCTCCGGATCTGTTTTTATCACATTCCAGGCATAATTTTTTGCCTGCGATAAAAGAATCTGATCTTCAATAATATCTGCATATTTAAAGTCGGGAAGTCCGCTCTGCTTGGTACCCAGGAAATCACCTGGTCCCCTGAGTTTGAGATCGGCCTCAGCTATTTCGAAACCGTCATTCGTTTCCACCATTTTCTGAAGGCGGTACCTGCCATCCCGGCTTATTTTTTCACCGGGCATCAAAATGCAATAGCTCTGTCTGGAGCCGCGCCCGATCCGGCCACGCAGTTGATGGAGCTGTGAAAGGCCAAAACGCTCGGCATGTTCTATCACCATTACATTTGCATTGGGGACATCAACTCCAACTTCAATAACGGTTGTGGAAACCAAAATATCGAGATCACCAGAAGAGAAACGATTCATTACGGCATCTTTTTCCTCACTCTTTAACCGCCCGTGAAGCAGGCCAATCCTGAAATCCGGAAAGTGCCTCTTTAGATTTTCAAAGCCGATTGTGGCATCTTTTAAATCCATCACTTCCGACTCTTCAATCAGAGGGTAAACAAAATAGACCTGTCCGCCTTCATTGATATTAGTGTAAAGAAATCCATAGAGATCTTTTCTCTTTCTCTCAGTTCGAATGGCTGTTTTTACAGGTTTTCGCCCTGCCGGCAGCTCTTTTATCAAAGAAATGTCAAGGTCACTGTAAATTGTCATGGCAAGTGATCTCGGAATAGGTGTGGCCGACATTACAAGCAGGTGAGGATGATCACCCTTCTGCAGGATTTGCGTTCTCTGTTTTACTCCAAATCTGTGTTGCTCGTCAATTACTGCCAGGCCAAGTTTATGAAAATTTACACCGCTCTGGATAACAGCGTGTGTACCTATTAGAACATCACATTGCCCGCCTTCTACAGAGGTCAATACATCCTGTTTCAGTTTTGTTTTTTGTTTGCCGGTCAGCAGGCGGATTTCCAAATTAAGTTCCTTGAAAAAATTTGTCAAAGTGCGATAGTGCTGTTCTGCAAGTATTTCTGTTGGCGCCATAAATGCCGCCTGGAACCCATTATCGACAGCCATTAAGATTGTACCGGCGGCAATAACGGTTTTTCCAGAACCCACATCACCCTGAATCAGCCGGGTCATTTGGAGGCCGCTTTTCAAATCTTTCCGGATGTCGCGCAATGCATCCTTCTGTCCTCCGGTTAACTCAAAGGGTAAGTATTTATTAAAAAATTGTGTAGTCAGCGGACCAATGTTTTCAAATACATGACCTGCCGCCCGACTCTGATTCATCTGTTTGATTCTGGCCATACTCATTTCAAACAGAAAAAGTTCTTCAAATTTGAATCGCTCAAGTGCTTCCCGTGCCTGTTCCAGATTTTTTGGCTGATGTATATTTTTTATGGCTTTTTCTCTGGCAGGTAAGCTAAGCTCCTTTTGAATAAAAAGGGGTAAAAATTCTTTTGGCCGGGTCTTCTTCAGGATTTCTTCAATCCATTGGGCAATCAGTTTATTTGTTATGCGGGCTTTGGAAAAATCTTTATTTCCCGGATATACAGGGATAATTTTCTTGAGCCGGGCCTGTCCTGCTTTGGCGTCAAGCTGGTCAACTTCAGGATGAGCCATACTGAGAGTCCTGCCATAGCGTTTGGGTGTTCCGTAAAAAGCGAGCACCTGACCCTCTTTAAAAATCTTTTTAAAATAGGAAGTACCTCTGAACCAGACTCCCTTAAGACTTGCAGTTTCGTCTTGTATAATCACTTCAAGCCGTTTTTTATTTCTGAATCCTTCCTCATGTATATCAACGACCGTCCCAACTACGGTTACATGTTCATCAGCTTCAGATATCAGTCGGATCGGCCGGATTACCGTTTTATCAATATATCTTCTTGGAAAGAAAAAAAGCAGATCGCTGATGGAGTTGATTCCATTTTTATTGAGAGCTTCAAGGCGTCCGGAATTGAGATTATATAAATCTGTTAGTTTCAAAATTGATATACTGATATATATTAGTTACGTATATTTTTAGATCAGAATCGATAAGTCCGTTTCGTTTTTGGCAATCTTAAGGTTCATTAAATACAATACTGAAATTTATTCAGAAATAATGTTGCAATATGAGGCCAAAAATTCTTATTATTATAAGCTCTTGAAAAAAATTAAACAAACAAGGTAAATCAGTGCCTACAATACAACAGTTAATCCGTAAAGGTAGAAAAAGTAAGACGAGCAAAACAACTGCTCCGGCGTTACAAAATTGCCCCCAAAAACGTGGCGTTTGTACACGCGTGTATACTACAACGCCAAAAAAGCCGAATTCAGCGTTGCGTAAGGTTGCAAGGGTGAGATTGACAAACGGCATTGAGGTCTCGGCGTACATTCCGGGCGAGGGTCACAATTTGCAGGAACACAGTATTGTTTTGATTCGTGGCGGCAGGGTAAAAGACTTGCCGGGTGTAAGATACCATGTGATCAGGGGAACGCTTGATACCGCTGGTGTTGATGACAGAAAGCAAGGCCGTAGTTTGTACGGCACCAAGAAACCTAAAGGCTAATTCAATTAAAGCTTAGTTGATATGCGAAGAAGAACAGCTGAAAAAAGAGAAGTACATCCCGATCCGGTATTCCAGGATAAACTGGTTACCCGTTTTGTAAATAATTTGATGAGGGATGGGAAGAAAGGTGTTGCCAGAAAAATTTTATATCAGGCCTTCGAGATTATCGAGGAAAAAACAGGTGAAAGCGCAATTGATGTGTTTAAATCGGCGCTGAATAATTCTACACCAGTGGTGGAAGTGCGATCAAGACGGGTTGGCGGCGCAACTTACCAGGTTCCTGTTGAGGTGCGAACCGAGAGAGGTACAGCTTTGGGAATGCGATGGATTATTAAAGCATCTGATGCAAGAAATGATAAGTCAATGGCTCTCAGGATTTCCCGTGAGCTGATGGACGCTGCAAAAAATGAAGGCGGTGCTGTTCGCAAGAAAGATGAAACTCACAGAATGGCAGAGGCAAACAAAGCTTTTGCTCATTTTAGATTTTAAATATTAAGAGATTATAAAAAGATTTTAGAAATGTCCGATTTAATGACAAATACCGACCCGAAAATTATCGACCGCATCAGGCGGACTCGCAATATCGGGATCATGGCTCATATCGATGCCGGCAAAACGACCGTTACTGAAAGAATACTCTTCTATACAGGCAGAAGCCACCGTATGGGAGAAGTTCATGATGGTGCTGCTACTATGGACTGGATGGAGCAGGAGCAGGAGCGTGGGATAACCATCACTTCTGCAGCAACTCACTGCATCTGGAAGGATCACAGAATTAACATTATTGATACGCCCGGTCACGTTGATTTTACAGTTGAAGTAGAACGTTCACTCCGGGTACTCGACGGTGCAATTGGTGTATTTTGTGCTGTAGGTGCTGTTCAGCCACAGTCAGAAACCGTCTGGCGTCAAGCGAACAAATATAATGTTCCCCGAATGGCGTTTGTAAATAAAATGGATCGCACAGGTGCAGATTTTTACAATGTGATCGAACAAATGAGAGATAAACTCAGCGCAAACCCGATCCCGATTCAAATTCCTATCGGCGGAGAAGAGCATTTCAAAGGTGTAGTTGATCTGATTAATATGAAGGGTATCGTTTGGGATGATGAGTCTCTCGGTGCCAAGTATGACATTGTCGATATCCCCGAAGAATTGAGGGAAAAAGCTGAGGAGTATCACAAGCTTATGATTGAATCAATTGCAGATCATGATGATAACCTGATGGAAAAATACCTGATGGAAGAGGAGATTTCAGAGGATGAAATTGAAGGCGCTATCCGGCAGGCTACATTGGCAAGAGATATTACTCCCGTACTTTGCGGAACAGCTCTTAAAAATAAAGGTGTACAGATCCTTCTGGATAAGGTGATTAATTATATGCCAAGTCCGCTCGATGTAGATGCGATCAATGGCAGGGATCCCAACGACCTGGATAATAAAATGAAAAGGAATCCAAGTGTGGAAGAGCCATTTTCTGCCCTTGCCTTTAAAATAATGTCTGATCCGTATGTGGGAAAACTGACTTTTTTCCGCGTCTATTCAGGCACGCTTGAAAAGGGTTCTTATATTTACAATTCTACCACAGGTAATAAGGAGCGTATCGGCCGCCTTTTAGAGATGCATGCAAATGATAAGAAAGATATTGACGTGGTAAGAGCAGGTGATATTGCTGCTGCTGTAGGCGTAAAACAAGTGAAAACCGGGGATACATTTTGTGATGTTGAAAACCCGATCCTTCTGGAACAAATAACTTTTCCGGAGCCTGTTATTAAACTGGCAGTTGAGCCCAAATCAAAAGCAGATGCTGAAAAACTGACAACCGGGCTTGTAAAACTGGCTGAAGAAGATCCCACATTTAAAGTGAAAACAGATGATGAAACCGGGCAGACTACGATTGCAGGTATGGGAGAGCTTCACCTGGAAATTATTGTGGATCGCCTGAAGCGTGAGTTTAAGGTCGAGGCCAATGTTGGTCAGCCACAAGTTTCCTATCGTGAAACAATTACCAAGGCAATCACACACCGTGAGATCTATAAGAAACAAACTGGTGGGCGCGGTAAGTTCGCAGATATGGAATTTGAAATCGGTCCTATTGATCATTTTGAGCAATATGCTGATGATGACAAAAAAGTAAGTGTATCGGATGGATTTAAATTTGTGAATGAAATCGTGGGCGGAAATATTCCGAAAGAGTATATACCTTCCGTTGAAAAAGGATTTCGCGAATCTCTTCATAATGGCGTTCAGGCAAACTATCCGGTACAAAATATTGGGGTAAGAATATTTGACGGATCTTATCACGATGTTGATTCCGATGCCTTTAGTTTTGAGTTGTGTGCAAAACTTGCATTCAGAAATTCAGCGAAAAAAGCAGGACCTCAGTTGCTGGAACCGGTAATGAGTGTTGAAGTTATCACACCTGAAGAGTTTATGGGTGATGTTATCGGTGATCTCAATGGCCGCCGGGGCATCATCACTAAAATGGATAACAGGTCAGAAGGATCTGTTGTCAAATCTAAAGTGCCGCTATCTGAAATGTTCGGATACTCTACAGATCTGCGATCACTTACCCAGGGCCGGGCTTCATATTCAATGGAATTTGCTGAATACGTAGCTGTACCCGACAGCAAGGCACAGGAAATTATTGAAGAAAAAGGATAATAATCTAAATAACTGTAAACCATGGCAAAAGAGACATTTCAACGCAACAAGCCACATGTGAACATCGGAACGATT
>CAZFAJ010000056.1:0-18447 GCA_964517005.1 uncultured Balneolaceae bacterium
TGTTTAAACAGGCTTTAGTTTTGCGGAGAAGTGGCGCAGCACATTTGGTGCATCCGTAATTTGATACCCGGTTAGTTTTTCCTTCTGGCGGCCTGTTTCAATAATCACCTCGGCCAGGTAATCCACGTGGCTTTGTGTATAAACCCGACGCGGGAATGCGAGCCGGACCAGCTCCATTGCAGCAGGTTTTTCGGTGCCGTCGGGCTGCAGGCCAAACATCATTGTTCCAATTTCCACACCGCGGACTCCGCCCAGAATATAGAGTGCATTGTTCAGCGACCAGGCCGGGTAGTGATGTTGCGGAATGCCCGGAAGCATCTCTTTTGCATCGATATAAACGGCGTGTCCCCCGGTCGGTTTTACGATCGGGATTCCGTCTTCGGACAATTTATCACCGAGGTAGGCGATGGACCGGGTGCGATAGCGCAGGTAACCTTCGTCGAGAGCTTCATAGAGTCCGCGGGCAACGGCCTCCATATCATAACCGGCCATTCCGCCGTATGTGGGAAATCCCTCGGTTAAAATGACCATACTTCGGCATTTTTCCGCAAGTTTATCACTGTTCAGTGCCAGGAAACCGCCAATGTTCGACATTCCATCTTTTTTTGCACTCATGGTGCAGCCATCTGCATAACTGAACATTTCCCGTGCAATCTCGATTGGTGATTTATCCTCATAACCTTTCTCCCTCTGTTTGATGAACCAGGCATTTTCGGCAAACCGGCAGGCATCCAGGAAAAAGGGGATATTGTGATCCCGTGCGATTTCAGAAACCGCACGGATATTTTGCATGCTGACCGGCTGCCCTCCGCCTGAATTATTGGTAACCGTGAGCATGATTACAGGAATACGTTCAGGCCCTTCGATTTCAATAGTTCTGATCAGCTGATCTGTATCCATATTCCCTTTGAAAGGATACTCATTTCGCGGATCACGCCCTTCAGGGATAACCATATCCCGTGCTTCCGCTTTGTTGTGCTCCACATGGGCACGTGTGGTATCAAAATGAGTGTTATTGGGCACAACATCTTTTTCATTTGCAAGGGCTGTAAAAAGAATATTTTCGGCTGCGCGGCCCTGGTGGGTTGGGATCACATGTTTCAGCCCCGTAATATCCTGAACTGTGGATTCAAATTTATAAAAGGAGGCTGATCCCGCATAAGATTCATCACTTGCAATCATACCCGACCACTGCTGTGAGGACATGGCTCCGGTGCCGCTGTCAGTCAAAAGATCAATCAGTACGTCTTCGGCTTTAATCAGAAAAGGATTGTAACCGGCTTTTTCCAGGATTGCTTGCCTCTCATTGATAGTTTTAAAACGAATCGGTTCAACAGAACGAATGCGGAATGGTTCGATGATGATATCGGAATGAAATTCTTTGAGCTCCATAAATCTGCAGATTTTATAAATTGGATGTGATCATATGGTATCCAATTTGCCCTGATGATCAATTAAAAACAAATCATTTTTGATTTTGTCCAAAATTCAAATCCCATTTTACCAAACGTTCCTTTGGATGGGACGTATGTGTTTAGCGACCTGACAGCGTGACCCGGTGTTTTTCTCCCGAAGCATCGGGATCAGCGTTGAAGGGAATTATCTTTGGTTCACAATGCTGATCCCGACGCCTCGGGATTGGTTGCTGTCAGATTGTTTGATTCGAACCGCTAAACAGGTACGATGGAACATTTGGTTGGTAGCTCAATATGGTCACCATTCGCAATTCGTTCCGTCAGGTACGGTTGGTGAAAAGGCGGGAAGAGGAGTTCGATGTCGAAAATCCATTTCCTCCTCGTCCTTCCTTGTCCCGAAAATGTCATGCTGCAAATATATATCTAAGGCGCGCTTGCCACCTCTTCATCAGCGGGTTTCAGGCGAAGAGCCCAAAGCCCTGAGCTCATATCAGATACATAGATCAAACCTTTGTAGGGTTGCGGTCCCCATGCCATCGGTGTATTCGGTGCGCGGCCCTCATCGGTTTTCGGAAGAAAGCGGGCAATTTCGCGTCCCTGATCGTACAGATTTCCCATCAGTTCACCACTGATATCAACTACCCGCAAGCCGCCCTGATAATAGGCCACATACATCACATCATCCTCAATCCAGAGATTGTGAGTTCCCGCTTCAGGCACTTCATAACGGGCAACTTCTTTGGCATTGCCCCAGTCATCCAGCTCAAAGAAATGGATCCATCCGGCCGGAACACCACCCGGAAAGGCCTCATCGCCGGCTACAATGTAAAATTTACCGGTAGATTCACTTTTAAAAGGAAATGCCGCATGATTCCATCCGCTCGGGTATGTATAGCGCCCGAGTTCAACCGGATTCTCCGGTGATCCCCCAATACCCTGCATGTCGCCGTCCAGATTGCTTCCCACATCAACAGCAACAACGCCATCCGTCCAGTTGGATGAATAGGCAATTCCATCCACAACCCAGACATCATGTACGGCATGACCGGGTGTTTCCAGCTCAAACTGGCTGACACGGTACGGATTCGCGGGATCTTCAATATTGATAATATCATACCGGCGCCCGTTGTTGATGGCATAGACATGATCTTCATACAAAAAGACGTTGTGAACTCCGCCGGTAAGCCCGTCATCAAACCTTGAAATAATCTCTACATCAGAGGGATCGGTCACATTTAGAATAACAAGGCCGTTCTTGCGGTTGGAGGCACCTTCACGGGTAATAACAGCAATCCGTCCGTCATCCGATACCTTTACATCGTTAACAACCCGGGCATCTACCGTAACCGTATCGATGATGGTCATATTTGCAGGATCGGTAACATCCCAGAAAAAAGCTTCGCCGCGACCCACATGAGTTCCGGTCACCGCATAATCGCGTCCGTCCACACCTTCCCATATCCAGAGGTCGGATGTGGGAACATCAGTGACAGCCCCATGCCCAACTACTTCAACTTCACGCTGAACATTTCTCGGGTTTACACGGACGGTCAGATCGGTAATGGTTGAGGCGTTCCGGACTGAGAGTGTGTAGTAACCTGCTTTATTGGCCACAAATTTACCGTTTTGGTTGATTTGAGCCGGCGCAGCTGAACCTCTGTCGTCATCCGGTTTAGCAGTAAAGGAGTAGACAAAGGGAGCGTCATCAACAATTTCTCCTTTTTTATCTTTTGCCAGCGCATCAATTGTAATAACGTCTCCGGTACGGACAGTTTCACTTTCTGTGTTGATCTCAATGGAGGTTACAGGATTCTTAACTACGGCAGCTGAAAATGATTCTGAGATTCCTTCTATCGAAGCAGTCAGTGTAAACCGACCGGCTTTTTTGGCATGGATGGTTCCGAATTTGTCGACTTCTGCGATTTCCGGGCTGGATGAGGTGAAGCCGGACACATCAAGATCATCCCGGAAAAAATCCATCTTGTCATATATTTTTGTTTCAATTTGATATGTAGTTCCTTCGTAAAGTTTTTGCGGTGTTTCGGCAAATACGATACGATCCAGCGGCGGATACGCTACATGTACGGTTACTTCCGCCCGAAGCATCGGTGATCCGTTTGCCGGCGGCCTTATTGCCATAATTGTAAATGAGCCGGGTGCGAGTGCTTTTACATCTCCCTGGCGAGTGACTGCAAGCGAACGCCTTGCACGTGAAAAGAAGGAAACTGTGTCCGGTAATACCTCGCCATTGGCGTTTACAACACGTGCATTGATTTTGGTTTCATCGCCCACATTGAGGTTGAGAACTTTTGGTTCAAGTTCAATTTTCGCACTATCTGTCTGGGCATAAGCCTGAAAAGGCTGACTGCTAAAGAGCAAAAGTGATAGAAAAACGGGGAATAAAATTGTTGCTGGAATTCTAAACATGGTTAATAATCTGATAAGTTAATTTTTTATAAACAGATAGATAATCAAAAAAAGAATAAAAATTAGTTTTCTGACGGGGTATGATACAGAAATGTCATCAGATTTTCATTTTTTTACTTTTTGAAGATTTAAATGAGCTAATCTATGCAGGTCTCTCTTTTTTTGTTTCAGGCAAAGCGTGCAATGAAAATATTATGCGGAGCATGCAAAGAATTGGTTCCGGTAACTGAAACAATCTGCGTTTCCCGGTGTTCCCTGCGGTTTACTTCTCTGTGAGCTTGGATCTTGCAGGGGTTAACCGCCGAGGGCGCGGTGAGGCGCAGAGGGTGATTCACCAAGCTTATAGGATTGTGTTGTTCCTGGAAATTTCTGTTATCTTGTATTTAACAAATTAAATCACACTCATGAAGAAAGAAAATGACCTTCAAATACGTAATCGTCTTGTTAAGCATCTGAAAGGTGGCGAGGCATTCTTACCGATTGATTCCATTCTCAACAAAGTTACATATGAACAGCTGGGTATTGTTCCCGATGGACTTCCCTATTCTTTTTACCAGCAGTTCTACCATATTTGGATGGCTCAGCACGATATCCTGGAATACTGCTTGAACAGTGATTACCGGGCGCCGGACTGGCCTGAAGATTACTGGCCGAATGAGGCAGGTCCGGCTGACGAAGATGAGTGGATGGGACTGGTATCTTCGTATGTAAGTGAGAGAGAAAAACTGATCAATTTTATTCAGGACAAAAATAACGATCTGCTTGAGCCTGTATCCTCCAATGAGAATCACAAACTATTACGGGAAATATTGATTGTCATCGAACACACCTCTTACCATACCGGGCAGCTGATGATAATTTTGCGATTACTGAAGGGAATTGATTGAAGCAATCTTGGAGCATCAGGAGTTTCTGTTCGCGTTACTTTTTTTTGAAAAAAAACGGAACTTAAGATATGGCTGATTTCCAAAACCGGCAATGCGTCTCTGCTGACCCTAAACGCTGATTTTTCCGTTGGCTTATTCTGATCCGTTCTCATATATATATTGTTCGTAGTTCGAAAAAAGATTTTTGTTCTTTCTGAATTCTACAATATGCTTATCATTCTCTTATCTCTATACTTAGATTTACTTTTATACTGTAAGGAACCGACAGAAAATCGTTCATACGGAGAAAAAGAGGTAATTCATGAGACAATTCAAAAATAACAGTGACCTATACTATACAGAACTGCCGTCAGCAGGCGGATTATTTTTGTTTTCTGAGGAGCTGATAACCGGCCGCATTGCTGACGCCCTGAAATGGTGTTGTGAAAGGCGGGGAATGCGTCTGTTTAATTATATAATTTTGCCTGACAAGACCATTATTATCGCGAATACAGCCTGGGGCACATTGGTTGATGTATTACAAGGATTTCAGAAATTTACATCCAAAGCGATCATTCGAATATTGCGCACAGGCAACAAAAATTTACAGCGATCCTGGATACTGCCGGTATTGAACGAAGCGAGCCGGGGCCGGAACCTGGACTATCTGAGTATCTGGCAGGGAGATCCGGAGTTAATCTCACTTCTGAGTCGCGAAGATATTGATGCAAAAGTATCATTTATGAATCAATATCCGGTAAAACAGGGGTTCGTTATTAGTCCGGAACATTACAAGTACAGCAGTGCAAATCCACTGAATCCATTGGATGGCTGGCTGGTGGAAGCAACCGACCGGGGAATTTAGCCGGGATTGTGAATAAAAAATGCCGGCCACCAATGGCAGCCGGCACTAAAGGAATCCTGAAGAAAATCATTGAAATAATCAATCAGAATCACTAACCCATCTGAATATACAGCAGAATCAGATACGAGTAAAATCATAATTGAAGGAATCCTTGTTTTATAACCGGTTTTTTAGATCAAGCCTGAAGTTACTGTCTGAAAGAAAAAACCTCTCGGATTAATGTTGTATCTGCGGGTGAAAGCTCGTAATTTTAAAGTCTTGAATAAAAGGGCCCGTAGCTCAGTTGGTTAGAGCAATCGACTCATAATCGATTGGTCGGGGGTTCAAGTCCCTCCGGGCCCACTTTTTCCCCAATTCCTTCAAACGTTTTAGCTTTTTTAGTATGGATCTGAGCGTTGATGTTTCGAAGACATGCTTCGGGGTTCAAGTCCCTCCATGTCCACTTAAAAAAAGCCGTCCTGAAAATGATTTAGAACGGCTTTTTTTATTTTGATTATTTTTCGTTGAAAAATTAATTTTCCAATTATTCATGTTGTTAGTACAAAATATTTGAACGGAAACTGTTTAAATATAATCTCCATCTATTTTGGTTCAACAGATACAACAATTCATGTTCACTCATCTGCGAGTTTGGAGATGTCATCAATCGTCGAACATACAAGTGTACAAACTCCTCTATTCTGCACTACAAGTATCAAGCGTTCGAATGATAATATATTTTTTATACGTCTGCTGTTACTTGATTTGGCACTTCCCTGCCGTTCTCATGAAGTGTCAGATTTTTCAGCGTGGTTTGGGTGATCTGGTACAGTGCTTCCCTGGTCAGAAAAGCCTGGTGGCCGGTAATCAGTACATTGGGGAAACTCATAAGTCTGGCAATAACATCATCCTGAATCACGCGTTCCGATAAATCCTTAAAGAAAAGATGTTCCTCCTGTTCATAGACATCAATGCCAAGGTAGGCGATTTTAGAGTCTTTTAATCCCTCAATTGCTGCGGAAGTTTCAACCAGGGCACCCCGGCTGGTATTAATCAGCATCACTCCGTTTTTCATCATATCGATGGCTTCACGATTAATGATGTATTTTGTGTCGGGTATCAGGGGACAATGCAGCGATATGATATCCGAGTTCCTGAATAGTTTTTCAAGTGAAACGTATTCAACACCCATTTTTAGTACGTCATCCGACGGATAGGGATCATACGCGAGAAGGCTGCATCCAAATCCCTTTATTATTTTTAGAAATGCCGCCCCAATCTTGCCGGTTCCGATGACACCCACTGTTTTTCCATGCAGGTTAAAACCTGTTAATCCCTCCAGTGAAAAGTTATTTTCCCGTACCCGGTTGTAGGATTTATGTGTTTTTCGGTTTAAGGTAAGAATAAGTGCAACGGTATGTTCTGCAACAGCTTCGGGTGAATAGGCCGGTACCCGGTAGACATCTATTCCATATTCCTGAGCAGCTTTCAGGTCTACATGATTAAATCCTGCTGACCGAAGCGCAATTGCCTCAATGTTGATTTCAGAAAGCTTTTGTATCAGTTCACGGTTTACCGGGTTATTCACAAAGATACAGACAGCATCAAAACCTTTGGCCAGGGCTACTGTTTCCGTTGAAAGGATATCCTCAAAATAGGTGATAGAGTGTGGGTGGTTTTCAATCTGCTCGTTAAAGCTTTGTCGGTCGTACTTCTTTGTACTGAAAAAAGCAATTTTCATATTTTTTGCGTGCCATGGAGTTTTTGAGAATATTATTTACCGTTCAATTTTTTACTAACTAAGCGGATACACTGATCGTTCACTGAACGAATTCCAAATTTGCGCAGGGCAGTCAGCCTGAACTCCTGATACAAAATATTTAATCAACAAACATCTCTTCAAATGTCCGGACACTTTCATCGGTTCCGGCTATGATAACATCATCCTGATCTTGGAATTCAAATGTTTGAGGGTCCGGATTGTTTATTTTTTTATGATCCCTGATTACTGCAAGTATTGTGCAACCGGTTTCAGCACGGACATCACATTTGGACAGGGTAGAACCCGACAGCTTTCCTGCAGGTAGTTTTACAAGATTAATCTGTTTATCAGCAGCCAGGGATGTTTCGTCTTCAAAAATACAGGATGTCAGCATTCGGCCGGTCACTATTGCCAGCGACTGAACATAATCGGCCCCTGCGTCGTATAGTTTGTTCACGTTATCAATCTTGTTAGCCCGGACAATAATGCGGGTCTTGCTGTTCAGGCTTCTTGCCAAAAGTGTACCAAAAACAGCCACAGTATCATCCTGGATTGTGATGATAATGGCAGAGGCTTCATCAACCCCTGCCTTTTTCAGTGGTTCAGGATCCCGGATGTCACCGACAATAGTTACTCCTTCTTTCTCCTGACAATCCATGATTTCAACCGATATGTTTTTGGAGATTAATTCCCTGTGAGCAGCCTGCCCCGACAATCCATACCCAATAAGCAAAACACGGGTTGTGGCAAAGTCCCATGTTCTGGTTTCAGCTTTTTTGCTGAGGGTTTCAAGGTCACCTTTATTCCCTGCAATCAATAGTCTCGATTTTGAGCTCAATACCAAATCTTTTGGTACAGGACTTAGAAATTTATCATTCAGCCAGACCCCGATAATGTTCATATTATACTGATCCAGTAAATGGGTCTCATCAATTGATTTGTTAACAAGTTCACTTCCTTCCCCGATATCTATTTCGATGAGTTCAATTTTATCATCAATTTCGACACTGTCTTCAACTGAAATTGCTGGTACCTGTACTGCAAGGCTTTTCCCGACAAGCTCTCTGGGTGAAATCGTTTCGTCGGCACCTGCTAATTTGTGATATATCTCCATCTCTTTATCCGGAAGAACAGCAATTATTTTTAAGGATTTACTTAGATTTCTGATTGAAAATATGGTGCTTATATTTTTATCTGTCGTTGAATCTACTATCACTGCCTTTGCATTTTTTAACCCTGCAGCATTAAGTACAGATTCGGATTCAGGGTCTCCGTCCATTACATTGATTCCGGACATGAAAAGTTCTGTTGTTCTATCCTGATCCGGGTCTAAGATTACATAATCCTGGTTGCGTGAGATCAATTCTTTGATCAATAATTCAGAATGGTTTGAATATGAACAGATAATGACATGGTCTTTTTTTGACACTTTTTTGGGAGGAGATTTTCCAATAGCTTCCCTTAAGAAAGGCAGGAAGAAAACGGGAAAAGCAATAAAGACGAGAACTACACCGGTCAGGTTCATGAAGAGAATAAAGTAGTTTAAAAAATCACTTTCCCAGGGGGAAAATCCCCCATATCCGCTTGTAGTCAATGATTCTACAACAACTTGTAATGACTGTGCAAACGTCACTTCACGGTTTTCAAAAATAATCATGGACCATAAGAAGATCTCTGCATAAACCAGAATGATCGTAATCACCACCGCAGCAGATAGTAAAATTCTGTTTCTCCAATGCTTTACCATAATCTGTAAGATTTTAAATAAAATAATTAAAAATCTTCATTTTTATAGAACTCTCCGGATGAGAATTTCTGAACAGAACGCACAGGATATCGTTTATTAAAATTCTGCCCGCACCCATCGGATTTGGATCTATCCGTCTTCAAATTTGCAACAGAATCAATGGAGCTGAGACTCTTTTTCTTTAGCTGCAGAAGCTCTTTCCTCTTTTTGATTTTCATTAACATCCGGCAGAATGGACAACATGGTAAACAGAGCTGCCCGCTCTATTGTCTCCTTAAGATATATTTTTTCATGAGAACTGTGTGCTCCTTCTCCCACAGCCCCTAGGCCATCAAGAGTAGCCGTATACAGGCTTGTAAAATTGCCGTCCGACCCTCCACCCGACATCCCCTGTTCAAGATCCAGTCCGATTAGTTCACCAAGTTCCTTTGCCGCTTTCCACAACTCTCTGTTTCGTTTGTTCTGGACCAGCGGCGGACGTCCTATTTGGCCGTTTATTTGTAGTGATGTTCCTGAAATGGTCTGCTTGAGCGCCCGTATTTTCTGATCTATCCATTTGGCATCTTTCTTTCTCGCCACACGAACATCCACGGAGGCCTTGCTGCTTGCCGCAACCACATTGGTGCTGATTCCGCCTTCAATGGTTCCCACATTCACAGAAATCCCCTTTTCAGGATCATTCAGATCGAACAGGTGCTGAATTACATGTGAGAGTTCATGTATGGCACTTTTTCCTTTTTCAGGTTCAATACCTGCATGTGAAGCTTTTCCGCTGACAATAATATCGTAATGTCCCGTACCTTTTCGTCTTGTTTTTAATTTTCCGTTCTCGTCGAGGCTGGGTTCAAGTACATATGTCCGGTTTACAGCTTTGGCGAGTTGTATAATTCGTTTTTTTGAATCATGGCTTCCGGTTTCTTCATCGGAAGTGATAAACAGAACGGGAGAGAGTTCCGGTTCCAGGTTACACTCTTTCATCACTTTCAAGGCAAGTATCATCATGGTCACCCCTGCCTTCATATCATAAATACCGGGTCCTGAAACATGATTGCCTGAAATTTCAAAAGGCATCTCTGTAAGCGTGCCGGTTGGCCAAACGGTGTCAATATGTCCAACCCATAACTGGTATCCTTCTACAGATTGGCCGGGTTGGCGTGCAAACAGCTGACCGCCGCTGCGCTTCCCATTTGTAATCATTGTTTTGAACCCAAGCTCAGATAATGATTTTTCTATGATCGCAAAAGCTTTCTTATGAGATTTTGGATTGTGAGGCGGAGTTTCGACATTGACAAGTTTTTTTAGAAAATTCAGAAACCACTTTTGTTCATTTTGACATTGAGCCAATATTTTTTCAGCAGTGGATTTGTCGATCATCTTTCTACTTTTTGAATTTTTCCGGAAACGGGAACGCCTGAGTCTCTTTTATTACAGCAAATCTGCCCCATGAAATATAAGCAAGCAGCGGATGTCGATAAAGCAGGTCACTGTCATCCCGCGAGGCGCTTCGCAGATACTCTTTCTGAGCCTGTGCAGCAATAATTTTACCGAGTATCAGGCTGTTTTCACCAAAATTGTCAATGATCCGGATCATTTCACATTCAAAAAAAAGATATGCGCCTTCAATAAATGAACCGTTAATCTTTGTTGCGGGGAAGGTAGGGATGGGAGAGAGATCAGGAAGCGAATTATCATCACATCTCATGGTAGCTGTCAGGCTTGTAAATAGTACGTTATCCGGTTTTGGGTAGCTGACTGTGAACTCCCCTGTGCGTTTGATATTCTGATATGTTCCGTGCTTTGGGGTGCACACAAACCCAAAAAAGTTGTCCCAGCCTAAAGGGAATGCCATGTGTTTGGGGGCCAGATCGTGGTTATCATCTTCTTCTACCGTTCCAATCACAACCAGCGGATGTACGGTAAATATCTTATCCCAAACCGGTTCTTCCGGATCAAGAGCGGTACGGTCACTATCGGTTTTAGACATAAAATAAATTGTGTTTCTATGGTGCTATAATTGTTTTCAAATCCCAGACTTCATGGAGGCCAAGTATATGCAGAGCGACATAAAATATTCTTGGCGGTTCCTTGATCTGTAATTTGTTGCCATCCTCTATGAATTTATTCATAAAGATGATTGCCTCACTGTTAATAAAACGCGATTTCGTAGCATCAATATACAGTTCTTCTCTGTCTTTCAACAGTTTCTGAATTTGCCTCACGGCATTTAAATTAAAATCGGTGGTTAAAACCACTTCCAGTTTATTCTTTGTTTTCTTGTAATTCATGATACTCCTTCGAAACAATATTTTTGAGTTTTGTTGCCATCCCGGGTTCTGTCTTAATTAAATGAAAATCCAGTCCTGTCTGAATTTTTTGCATCCTGAAAAAATCTTTTTCACTGTGTATCAAAGGCATCAGGCCGCCAAAAATAAATCCTTTCTCGGTAATCCAGGTTACCGCGTTTTCAATCCAGGGATGTTCAAGGGGAAGATCAATATAAATGGCATTTAATTTTAGTCCGCTTAAGCTCTTCAAAATACTTTCAACTGAATTTTCGAAGGTTTTACCATACTGATAGCAAACGATAGTGGCGGTATTTCCGCTGTATGAAATATTTAATTTCAGATCGGTATTTTCAAAAGGTTTCTCAATTACCTCTGGTAATTTATTCACCTCCGGTGAGGCTTCAAATTGGCTATAAATCTCTTTCAGAATCGCTTTATATAAATTTGGTAAATATACGAAGGTTGTTCTCCGGGCGTAGAGAGGTAAAAAGTCAGCAATTACAGAAACAGGCTGGGGGTAGCTTTCATCAAATCCTTTAAAAGATGCTCCATATAAATTTGAGAGAAGTATCGCTGTGCTTTTGAAATTAAATTTTTTATTAACAATCTGGCTGACAGTATGTACCGTGAGCGCAAAACCATATAAGCCGAGCAGTCCCCGTTCTTTACTTATGCTGATCAACTCAGTCAGCATTTTTGTCATTAACCCTCTCTCTCTGTGTTCCGGTGCAACTACTGCTTCACCTATTTCTCCTACACGGGAATCGGTATTTTGGATTACAGCAAAATATCCAACCGGCCCTCCCTCTGATGTGCGGACAATCGTACCGAATTTGTATCCCTGCTGTATTGCGGTTTCCTGCAGCTTTGGAAAGTACATCTCTTCTTTATTGTAGGTATAGTTATACGATTTGTAAATAAGTTTTGCGATATCCTCGACATCACTGGTTGTGACCGGAGTTAGCAGATAGTCGGTTTCAGTGTCTTCATTTTCCTCAACCCTTTTATTTTGCCGGGCGAGTATATCCGAAATATGTTCACGCTCAAGAATTTTAACCAGGCGGTATTCTTTCCCATCTTTACCGCGGTTTAAGTAAATAAAATGATCAGTCAGATTATGCAATAGCTCAAGGCCTGCACCCTGAAAGTTTCCGTCGCTTAATGCAGCACTTTTTGAGTATTTATACTGCCGGAAATGAAATGGTTCTCCATACTCTTTAATGATGATTTCAATTTCAGAAGCGTGATAGACAAAAATCAATTCAGCTTGACCGCTTTTTTCCCTGTATCCGAAAAGATAAATATTGGTCAGTATTTCATCCAGGGCAAGGGTCATTCTTGCAGCTTCCTGTTGATCCATACCCATATTAACACACCATTTATAAGTGAAATCGGTTGCTGATCCGATCATCCCCATATGCATGTCCAAATGTAGCCTGGCTTCCATTTTTCTGGTTATCTGTAGTTATAGATTTTGCTGATAGCTGAGTTCACTTGTATCCTACACTTTTTTCAATAATTTAAAGTGTAAAAAAGAGAGCAAAAACTGCGTAAGGCTGAGCAGGAAATTTATATAGGGATTCCACCTACAAATCTTTTTTTTATTTTTTTCAACAGGCAGATAAAGCTGATTTTATGTCTTGCCGGTCTTCGGTATCAGCAGAAATCAGATCCGGACAGTGATGGCAACAGATAAAAATTTTTATTAGGTTAACACTGTTAACAGAAGGTGACAAGTTACTGTCTCTAAAGCATTTTAGTATAAAAATAATGGTTATGGCATCCGGTAAATCTTCACGGCAAGTTGTTTTTGTAGATGGCGTTCGAACACCTTTTTTGCGGGCGGGAACAGATTTTAAAAGTATGTCTGCATACGATATTGGCAGGCTTGCTATTGGCGGGCTTATCAACAAAACCAAGCTGGATGGCAATCTTTTAGATCACGTTATCATGGGTAACGTAATTCAGGATGTCAATACAAGCAATGTAGCCCGCGAATGTTTGCTGGGGGCAGGCTTGCCCGATGATATCCCGGCACATACGGTTTCACTGGCTTGTGTCTCTTCAAATCGCGCGATTACGGATGCAGTTAATGCAATTACCTGCGGAAATTCCGGTGCGATCATTGCCGGCGGTACGGAAATTATGAGTGATATCCCGATTCGCTTCCGGAAAAAATTCAGGCAAAAACTACTCGAGACTCAAAAGTACAAATCTCCGCTTGACTATCTCAAATTTTTTAAAGGCCTTCGTTTCAGTGATATCCTTCCCGAAATCCCTTCCATTGCAGAATATTCTACCGGAGAAACAATGGGTGAAAGCTGCGATAAGATGTCGGCTAAATTTGGTATCACCCGGAAAGAAGAAGATGAATATGCCCTGAGGTCACACAGGCTTGCCGCTGAAGCTCAGGAAAAAGGATATTTTGAGGATGAGGTTTTTCCGGTTCCTGTTCCCCCTTCATATAAAATTGTTGATTCAGATAACGGGGTCCGGGGCGACAGCACTCTCGAAAAACTGCAATCGCTGAGGCCGGCATTTATAAAACCGCATGGAACCCACACAGCCGGCAACTCCTCTTTTTTGACGGACGGAGCCTCTGCATCACTCATTATGGAAGAACAAGCAGCACTTGATGCAGGTTTTGAACCCAAAGCAGTGATTCATTCATTCACATTTGTGGCACAAAAACCGGGAGATGAGCTTTTGATTGGCCCCGCTTTTGCCGTACCGATCGTTCTGGACCAAATGAAACTGAAAGTCTCAGACATAGATGTGTTTGAATTTCATGAGGCTTTTGCCGGACAGATTTTGACTGTTTTGAAAGCTCTCGGTAGCGATAAGTTTGCGAAGGAGCGCCTTGGCCTGGACAAAAAAGTGGGTGATATTCCAATGGATAAATTTAATTTATGGGGCGGATCTCTTTCGGTCGGGCATCCGTTTGGCGCAACCGGCGTGCGGCTGGTAACAACTGCTGCGAACCGCCTGATGAAAGAAGATGGTAAATATGCCCTGATCGCAGCCTGTGCCGCCGGCGGACAAGGACACGCCATGATTATTGAAAGATACACACGGTAGGAGGCTGCCCAAAAAGTATAATTGATCGCATCCCAATTATTATTCTTTAGTTAGCTATTTGATGGATGTAGAATTAACTCTTCGTGTTGCTTAGTGTCCTCGCGGCTTCGTGGTAAAACCGGACGTTTTTTGCCAAGGGGACTCGAGGATTCACGAAGTAAACTTTAACAAACTACTGAATTTGGTCATACATTTTGAGAACAAGAAGATTTAAATATCATGGGTTAAAAGCCCATGCTGCAAATAACGTACAATCATGAGTATTCTATCTGTTAAAACAACTGAGAATGTAGCTGTAGTCACACTAAACGATCCGGATGAGAAGGTGAATAAACTCAATGAGCTTCTGATTGAAGAAGTTACGGAGTTTCTGGACCGTCTCGAATCGGATGATGAATTGCATGGTGCGCTGCTGATGAGTGGTAAGGAGGATAATTTTATCGCCGGTGCAGACATCGACATGTTCAAATCAAGAACTACAGCTAAAGAGCTTGAAGAACTAAGCCGCACCGGCCACGATATTCTTAACCGGATAGAAAATTTTGACAAACCGGTTGTCGTTGGAATTCACGGATCGTGTATGGGCGGCGGCACGGAGCTGGCACTTGCGTGTCATTACCGGATTGTCTCGGATCACAGTGATACCAAAATTGGCCTGCCGGAAGTGAAATTGGGCCTGCTGCCGGGAATGGGAGGCACACAGCGCCTTCCAAGATTAATAGGTATCCAGAAGTCGCTCGGCTATATGCTTACGGGGAAAAATATGTATTCGCGTCAGGCCCGTAAAACCGGATTTGCAGATGAAATTGTGCACAGGCATGGTATTGAGATGGCCGGAGTTAAGGCGGTACATACAATTGGAATGAAGAAAGTGACTCATGAGGATAAACGGTCGATTGTGGAAAAAATCCTGGAAGGAAATCCGCTCGGCCGAAGTATTGTCTTTTCGCAGGCAAGAAAACGGACAGAAAGCCGTACAAAAGGAAATTATCCCGCACCTCCAAAAATTATTGAAAGTGTTGAGTACGGGTATAAAAACGGGTATCAAAAAGGATTGAAAAATGAATCCCGGCTGTTCGGAGAGTTAGCGGTAACACCGGAATCAAGAGCCCTGGTGAATCTCTTTTTTGCCATGAACGATGCCAGGAAGAATCCTTATGAAAAGTTAAAACGGGATGTGGATAAGATTGCCGTGCTCGGTGCCGGGCTGATGGGTTCCGGGATTACGGAAGTAAGCGTTGATCACGGCTATCATGTCTGGCTGAAAGATCAGACGATGGAGCAGGCTGTTGACGGTAAAAAAGAAATTGCCGGCAATTATCAGGATAAGGTGAAAAAACGAATTATATCCGGTTTTGAGAAAGATGAAGTGACAAGTAAAATCCATCCAGCCACGGTTTATGACGGGTTTGATAAGATCGATTTGGTGATTGAAGCGGTTTTTGAAGATCTCGGCCTGAAACAGAAGATTGTTAAGGAAGTAGAAGAGAACACGAATGACAATTGTATATTTGCATCAAATACTTCCTCACTGCCGATATCAGATATAGCTTCAAAAGCGGAACGGCCTGAAAACATTCTTGGCATGCACTACTTTTCTCCCGTTCAGAAAATGCCGCTTCTTGAGATTATCAAAACCGGTCAAACCGCGGATTGGGTGATTGGAACAGCTTATGAGGTAGGCATCAACCAGGGCAAAACAGTTATTGTGGTGAACGATGGGCCCGGATTTTATACAACACGGATTCTGGCGCCTTTTATGAATGAAGCACTGCTTTTGCTTGAGGAAGGGATATCTGTAGAACAGCTGGATCGTGCCATGAAGCAGTTCGGTTTTCCGGTAGGCCCGGTTGCCCTGCTCGACGAAGTGGGAATTGATGTGGGAGCTCATGTGGCAGACGTGCTCAGTGAAAAATTTCAGGAACGAGGTGCCAAAACGAGTACCAAAGCAAAAGAACTGCTGGATGCAGGCTATAAAGGGCGCAAAAACAAGAAAGGTTTTTACAAATACGGAGATGATTCTAAAAAGAAAAAAGAGGTGAATCCGGAGATCTATGATTTTTTTGGCGGCAGTGAAAGGAAAAGGTTTGATGAATCAGAAATTCACAAGCGTATGGCGCTTACCATGGTGAATGAAGCTGTTCTCTGTTTGGAAGAAAGTATTTTAGAATCACCTGCTGATGGCGATTTGGGAGCAATCCTGGGACTCGGTTTCCCGCCATTTCTGGGAGGTCCGTTCAGATACATTGACAGGGAAGGTGCAACGAATATCGTTAACCGGATGGTGAACCTTCAGGAAGATCATGGCGCCCGCTTTAAGCCGGCTGCTTTATTATCAGGTACGGCAAAGGCGGGAAATAAATTTCACAATGAATAACCATAATCGAATGATCCTGAAGGCCGTTGGTACAACACGTGAAAAGTGCTATCTTTCAGCTCTACAAATAACTTAAAATGTATAATTTTCCATGAATTTATTATCTCTGATCACAGTTTTTATGATGGGGCCGGGAGAAGGCGGCTCAGACGGTATGATGCTGAATTTTCTTTTTTTAGGGGCACTTTTTTTCGTTTTCTACTTCTTTATTATTCGCCCGCAAAGTAAACGACAAAAAGAAATTCGCGATAAAGTTGAAAGTATGAAAAAGGGAGACAAAGTAGTTACATCAGGCGGATTAATCGGCCAATTGAATTCTATCAGTGATGACTCTGTTTTGCTTGAAGTAGACAGCGGTGTGAAAATCCGCTTTTTGAAAAGCTCTATTACAGACGTAAATCCCGACAAAGATTCGAAGAAGTAGAACAAAAATCATCAATATTTTACGCAATTTTGTCCGATTTTAAATTCAATACTATTGAAGAGGCCATTGAGGATATCTGCAATGGCAAAATTATCATTGTTGCAGACGATGAAGACCGAGAGAATGAAGGCGATTTTCTCATGGCCGCAGAAAAGGCTACTCCTGATGCCATCAACCTGATGGTTACCCACGGCCGTGGCCTTGTCTGTGTTCCAATCACAAACGAAAGAGCCGGCGAACTTGATCTTGATTACATGGTTACTGATGGCGCCGATCCTGACGAAGCAGCATTCACCATTTCTGTGGATCATAAGCAACTCACTACAACCGGGATCTCTGCACCCGACCGGGCCAACACAATCCTTGAACTGATCAATCCCGACGCCAAAGCATTCGATTTCAGGAAACCGGGTCACATCTTTCCTCTCATCGCTGTGAAAGGCGGAGTACTCAGAAGAGCCGGCCATACCGAGGCAGCAGTGGATTTCGCAAGGCTTGCAGGATTAAAACCGGCCGGTATCATCTGTGAGATTATGAATGAATCCGGTGACATGGCGCGCCTTCCCGAATTGATTAAGCTCTCAAAAAAATTCGGGATGAAACTGGTGACTATTAAGGATTTGATTGCCTACCGGATGAAACATGAATCGCTTGTGAAAAAAGTAATTACCGTTGATATGCCTACTATTTACGGCGATTTTACCCTGCATGCTTTTGAGGAAAACCTTACAGGTGATCATCACATGGCGCTTGTAAAAGGTAAATGGGACGAAGAAGATCCCGTTCTTGTCCGGGTTCACTCTGCCAATCACCTTGGCGATATCCTGGGAAGTAAAAAGAGTGATAAGGCAGAACTACTGCACCAGGCTATGCGAAAAGTAGACCGTGAAGGACAGGGGGTTGTACTCTACATGGATCAGATGAGCCGCGAACACGGGCTGATTCATCAGCTTAAAATTCTGCAGCTCCAGGAGGAGGGTTTAAGCAAAGAGGAAATACGGAAAAATATGGGCCCTAATATGGATTACAGGGATTATGGCGTTGGTGCACAGATTTTGCATGCCCTGGGGGTTCGCAAATTGCGATTACTTACAAATAATCCCGTTAAGAGGGTAGGATTAAAAAGCTTTGGACTTGAACTTGTAGAAGAGGTGCCGATTCCTCTTGACCATATTGGTAAGGGAGATGACAATGAAAAGATTGATAAACCGAAAGAGAGTGG
>CAZFAJ010000057.1:0-18375 GCA_964517005.1 uncultured Balneolaceae bacterium
AATCAGTTTTTTTTCACAATTATTACCTCCGTTATTTTTTTGTTCCCGCATATTCCATGACATGATCATATAAAATATTGTGATTTCAATTTTCATTCAATACTGAATATGATCTGCCTTTTTTTGAATTATGCTGATGATAGATTGAATAAGTTGATAAGGCGGTTTCACCCCGCTTTACTTTATAAAGCCGGAAAAATGGAAAATTATTGTCATTCAGATTTTCAAAAAATCAGTAAAATCATTCTTTACGTTTTATTGAGCTTTTGAAGCATGTATGATACCTGACATTTTAAGCTGAAAATTTTTATTAATCTTTTTGACAGAGTGGTTTGTGTACATTACTTTAAATGCACATGGATTGATTACTTTAAAACCAAACATATGTTTGGTATTATATAAGGCTGAAAAAAGAGGAGTTCTTTGTCAGATATCAATAAAAATTTCTCTTAAAGCTATTTGTTTATCGGTCTGGTGTCAAAAAAAAGGAGGGTAACGATATGGACAGGTCTCAGATTACACGTCTGCTTAAAGCCCATGCTTCCGGAGATGGCGGGGCAATGCAAGAGCTGATACCGCTTGTTTATAATGAGATGCATAAAATGGCAAGAGGCCGGATGCTCGGTGAGAGTGCAGATCATACCTACTGTACAACAGGATTGGTACACGAAGCCTATCTCAAATTGTTAGAATTTAACCGCATTGAATGGCAAAGCCGGGCCCATTTTTTCGGTATAGCTTCACAAATTATGCGGAATATACTGGTTGACTATGCAGTAAAACAAAAAGCCCAAAAACGAGGCGGGGACAGAAAGAAAATTACACTTTGTGATGCTGATGTTGCAACAGAGCTGAATATCCATAATATTTTATCCATAGATCAGGCTTTAAAACGACTCGAATCGCATGATGAAAGACAGGTTCGTGTGGTGGAGTGCCGTTTCTTCGGAGGCCTTACCGTTGAAGAAACAGCGGAAACACTCGATGTATCTGTTTCAACTGTTAGCCGGGACTGGAAGATGGCCCGTGCCTGGCTGAACAGGGAGCTTAGTAACGGGAATGCAACGTAAAACTCTAATGTCAAAATCCACAAAGTGGGATAAAATTAAAGAGATTTTTTCAGAGGCACTTGAGCTTGAAGCAAGTGAAAAGGAAAAATATATCAAAAGAGCGGCCGGGGGAGATACGTTTTTATTAAAAGAAGTTCGGTCTCTTTTAAAGGCTCACGATGAGCCTTGTATGCTGGATCATTTGCCGGGTAAAATGAGAATTAATGATGTTTGTGATAAAGACCTTTCAGAAATGGAGGGCAGAAGAATTGGTTCCTACCGGATAATCAGGGAACTGGGCTGCGGCGGTATGGGAATCGTTTACCTGGCTGAACGTGCGGACGGACAATTTCATCAGCGGGCAGCACTTAAGTTATTGAGTGGCGCATTTATTTCTGATTATCAAATACACCGCTTTTTAGCAGAGAGACAGATCCTTGCCTCATTGAATCATGACAATATTTCCCGCCTGCTTGACGGCGGAGTAACCGAAAACGGTCAGCCATACTTTGTGATGGAGTATGTGAAAGGAGTACCGATAGACAGGTACTGTTATGAAAATCATCTGACTATTGAGCAGCGGCTGGAATTATTTTTAGATGTATGCAATGCTGTAAAATATGCACACCGCAAACTGATTGTCCATCGGGATTTAAAGCCATCCAACATATTGGTTACCAAAGAGGGTAAAGTTAAACTGCTTGATTTTGGCATTGCTAAAATATTAGAACCGGAAGCTCTACCAGGCAACAAAACAGATTGTACGACTCCCGGAATTTTACCTGTAACTCCGGCTTATGCAAGCCCGGAAATGGTGAAGGGAAAAACCATAACCACGTCATCAGATATTTATCAATTGGGCGTTATCCTTTATGAGCTTCTTTCCGGCTGCCGGCCATATTGTGTATCAGGTAAAACAGCGGCCGGGTTAGAGCATATTATTTGTGATACGAAACCACTGCTGCCCAGCAGCGCGATAGCAAAAAAAATATCCGGAAAGGCTGATTCAGAAATTTTTTCAGATCAAACAGATAAAATATTCAACACAAAGCCCGGAAAGCTGAAGCGGAAGCTCCGGGGTGATCCGGATGCAATTGTGATGATGGCGATGGATAAGCTGCCTGACCGCAGATATCAATCTGTTGAAAAACTGTGTACTGATATTCGTCACTATCTGTCAGGCCGGCCGGTTACAGCCCATATGGATTCTCTGTTCTATCGCGCATCGAAAATTATCAAACGCCATAAAGCAGCCATTGCAACAGCTGTTATCATACTGATGCTTTTGATCGGATATGCAGGTACGGTCACATGGCATTCACAGCGAACACAGCAAGCGCTTGAGCAAGCTCAGAAAGAAGCGGCTAAGTCGGAACAGATAGTTCATTTTATGATGAGAATGTTTGAAGCAGGTAACCCTGAAGAGAATGCAGGTGAAAACTTTACTGCCAGGATGCTTCTGGAGAGAGGAATTGAAGAGGCAAATCTGCTGGAAGGCCAGCCTGAAGTGAAAGCTCAAATGTACAATGTAGTTGGAAAAGTGTACCTGATTTTGGGTGAATATAAACGGGCAGAAGAATTGCATTCCGCAGCAGTTGAGATTCAGGAGAATCTGCCGGATACCGATTTATCTGATCTGTCTAAAAGCCTGAACAACCTGGCTGTTGCCTATACCCGTCAGGGTGATTATAATAGAGCAGCTGATTTACATCGTAAGGCCCTCAATATTCAAATCCGTCATTTTGGTGATGAACATCCTGAAGTTGCTGAAACACTTTCACTGTTTGGATCCTGGATTCCCGTAACCGATATTCATGAAGCAGCCAGATTGCGTGAAAGATCCCTCGAAATACGACGGACTGTATACGGTGAAGGTCACCTGAAGACTGCTGACAGTTATATGGAAACCGGCAGAATCAAGCGCAGTATGGCCCTGCCTGATGATGCTGCCAAAGCATTTCAGAATGCTATGGATATTCGATTATCAGAACTTGGTCCGGATCACCCTGATGTCGCAGAAAGCATGATTTTTCTTGGAGATGTGTACCGGCTGTATGAGATTGATAAGGACAGTTCAGAAACTCTTTACCGTAACGCAATGCAAATACTGCAAAATACAAACGAATTATTTAATCCAAATCTTTTGCATGTTTTGGGAAGCTATGCCGAACTTTTATCCGGTAAAGGCGATCACTCAGCTGCTCAAAAACTTCTTGAGCGAAGCCTGGAAATCCGGCGTGATGTATTTGGGGCAGACCACCCGGCAACTGTTGGCGGATTAAACCAATTAGCCCGTGAATTTTACAAGCAGGGAAGATACGATAAGGCTGAAGAACTGTTCAGAAAGTGTCTGAGCCGGCAAGAAGAAATTTATGGTCAGGACCACCTGGTACTGGTTGGTGTTCTGAGAAATCTTGGCAATACTCTCGTTGACATTAAACAGTTTAATGAAGCCGAAAACTATCTGAAAAGAGCATTACAAATTCAGCAGAATAAATTCGGATCTGCAACCGGCTCTTTAACCATTGGCGCATTGGCACGGCTTAATTTTCAAAGAGGTAATTTGAATCAGGCGGAAGAACTCTATCAGAAGGCCTTATCTGCTTATGAAAGTGATGGATCGCTAAATCATTATGATGCAACATATTTGCAGGATGAATTAGAAAAATTACAAACAGCTATGTTGATGAGTCAAAAAGTTGATTTGCAACACTCATATCAGGATTGATCCTGTTTACAAACAGATTCTTTATACTCTCGAAATAAATGAAACCGGTATTAAATTGAAAGTACGAATTGTCATTATCCTCGTAATCTTATCTGGATGTGCTGCATCAAATCAGACTGAAACAGTTACTGTATTCGGAGGCGGGGTTGAAGAGGTGAAATCGATCAATGATGACATACAGATTGATTTTTTATTCCGGGTTTCAAAAAATGTAAAGTCGGTTCGGGTATATTATGACAGTTGGGAAGAGGGATGGGTTCGCCTCAGTTACAATTCATGGCAGGATGTATCAAGACGGGATCGTAGAATGGCAACGCAAATAGTTACTGTACGTGATTCACTGACGGTTCCAAATAATACGGAAAGAATTCGTGCCACAATTATTGCAACAAACATCTCTTTTGAGGAAGGTTTTGGAGTCAGTGCCGAAAAGCAGGAGATCTTCTCAATAAAAGATATGATCGAGTAATAAGGTTTTTATATACACGGACAACTGAGCCGGTTATTGTTCTCTCTTGTTACAGGATAAACAAAGTTCTGTCTTGAGGTTTTAAACCGGTGTTATACCCACGGCGACTGGTCGGAGGCCTGTGCAATTTTTGCAGTGTCGATAGCGATGACGAGCTCTTCGTTGGTGGGAATTACCCATACCTCGGTTTTAGACGTATCACTGCTTATTTTCTGAATTTTTCCCGGCTCCGCACTGTTGTTTTTTTCCGGATCAATCTCAATTCCAAGAGCTTCCATATTTTGAAGCGACTGCTGGCGCACAAGCGGTGAATTTTCCCCGATACCGGCTGTAAAAATGATTGCATCACAACCATTTAAGGATGCGATATAGGAGCCGATATATTTCTTTAAGTCATAACAGAAAACATCGATGGCCTGCTGACAGCGGCGATCACCCTGTTTTGCTTCTGCAATCAGGTCCCGCATATCGGCTGCATATCCGCTGAGACCCAGTAAGCCGCTATGCTTATTCAGTAATGCATGAAGGTTGTTGAGAGTCAGCTCCTCTTTCTCAACAAGAAAAAAGAGAATAGACGGATCAATATCACCCGAACGGGTTCCCATCACCATTCCCGATAGCGGGGTAAAACCCATGGACGTATCGATAGACTTGCCGCCTTTTACGGCTGCAACCGAAGCACCGTTTCCCAGGTGACAGGTAATCACCCTGGTTTCTTCTACAGGTTTGTCAGTGATTTTGTAATACTGACGGCTTATATAGTAGTGCGATGTGCCGTGGAATCCATATTTACGGATTTTATAGCGACGGTAAAGGCGGTTGGGAATTCCGTAAAGATAAGCTTCAGCGGGGAGTGAGTGGTGAAACGCAGTATCAAACACTGCTACATGAGGCAAATCAGGAAAATATTTCATCGCAGCTTCGATTCCCTTTAAATTGGGTGGATTGTGAAGCGGTGCCAGGTCGATTGCCTGCCTGATTGCATCAATCACATCATCATCAATAAGAACCGAATCTTTGAACATTTCGCCGCCGTGAACAACACGATGGCCCACAGCTTTAATGTCATCCGTCGAAGAGATTGCTGTGTTCTCTGAATCCATCAGGAAATTCATGATCTCCTTCAAAGCCTGAACGTGATTGTCGATTTTACGTGTGTTTTTTACAGATTTGAATCCTGCCGGCTCATGTTTAACAATGGAAGTGACCGCACCGATACGCTCCACAATACCGGAGCAGATCTCTTTTTCATCGGAAGTTTCAATAAGATCATATTTTACGGATGAACTGCCGCAGTTGATGACAAGTACAATCATTTATGTTGTATCTATGGGTTAAGCAATTGTATTATAATTTAGAAATATAGGTGAACTGCGTGAATTTTTGATTAAGGGATGGATATACGAGGCGGACCTTTCTTTGTTTTAATACAATTTTGTCCAAAAAGATGCATTTGATTTATGAATGCTTTAAAAATTAAAGTTTACTTCGTTGAAATAAACTGTCGGTTTTTGCCACGAGGACGCGAGGACACGAGGCAACGGGAAGTAGTCATAGTATAACTATTTATCATTAAACTAACACTGTATGTTGAACTGTGGCAAACATACTTTTTGGACAGCCTCTTGGCTTGCTCAGCTATCAATCATTATAAGTACTTCATAATCCCAATAATGAATCACTAATGATTGATGATTGAGCAAAAACAGCCCTGAAAGGGCCTCAGCATTAACATAGGGCATCGCCCTATGGTCGAAGAGCCAATACTTACCTAAGCCCTAAAAGGGCGCAAGCCTCCATGGGACGATGGGCAGGTTTTCGCCCTTTCAGGGCTTACATATTAAATTACTGGCTCAACACAGGGCGATTGCCCTGTGTTGTTGCTTACGCCCACTTCGGGGCTACTTTTAACTGATATCAGATCATTTATGATGAAGAATTAGTGTCACTATACCTTGTCAATTAAGCTTACATTAGTAGCAACTACTTCTCCATTTTGCGGAAGTTGAGCTAAGAATCAAAATTTTGAATCAGGAAGAAGATTATCTCGAAAAACAAAGAGAAATATGACCAATCTGTAAATGGTTCAATATTTGAATACAGCTCTGCAAAATTTTCACATTTCACTTTTCACTTCTGACTAACTTCGCCTCTGCCCAGACACTGACGGCCCAGGCCTTAAGATCGTCAAGAAGAATATAAATTGTCGGGAGAATCACCAGGGTAATGAGGGTAGAGAATGCAAGGCCACCTACAATGGCACGCGCCATCGGAAAATAGGGTGGGCCGTCACCTCCGATTTGGGTTGTACCGATACAGAGCGGAATCAGCCCGAGAATAGTAGTGGCAGCTGTCATAAGAATAGGCCGGAACCGGTCCATTGCTCCATGCACGATTGCATCAGATCTTGACATTCCATTGATGCGCAATTGATTAATATGATCAATTAAAACAATTCCATTGTTTACAACAATTCCCATGAGTATCAGGATGCCTATCATCGCCATAAAGGAAAAGGTTGTGCCGGTTAAAAAGAAAAACCAGATAACGCCGATAATAGCAAAAAATACCGATGTGATAATACTTGATGGAAAGAGCACAGATTCAAAGAGCGACGCCATCACAAGATAAATCAGAATCAGTGCCAGGATCATATTGATCATCATTTCATCCATAGCTTCCTGATCCTGCTGAAAACTGCGGCCAAAACTCCAGCCATAGCCGGACGGGTAGTTTAAGCGGTTCATGATCGAATCAATTTTACCGCGCGCCTCGTCAGTGGTAATTCCATCGAGATTAATGACAATGCCGTATGATGTCTGGCGATTTTCCCTGACAATGGATCTCGGGCTGCGATTAATTTCCACATTGGCAAGTGATGCCAGTGTAACCTGTCCGGCATCCGTTGAGGCAATTGTTAAACCGTTGAGATCTTCAAGATTCTGACGATCTGCATTCTGAAAGGAGAGAA
This sequence comes from uncultured Balneolaceae bacterium, assembly GCA_964517005.1. Lineage (GTDB taxonomy): Bacteria > Bacteroidota > Rhodothermia > Balneolales > Balneolaceae > CAYVBJ01. The sequence continues at coordinate 7,218 of CAZFAJ010000057.1, forward strand.
CAACATCAATTTCACTGTTTTCACCACGGATTTTACGAAGCTGTTGTCCGCGAATGGCACCGGATACTGTTTGCGCAATATCCCGGCTGCTCAAATTGTAGCGGTCGGCCAGTGCTCTGTCAACTTTAACCTGTACTTCCTCACGTCCCATTTCAGCTTCTGAACGAATATCGGCAAAGCCCTCTTCTCTGTTCAGCAGCCGGATGGCATCTTCAGAGAGTTTTTCAAGAACTTCAGCACTTTCACCAATCACATAAACTTTTGTCTGATCCGAGATATTTCTGTTCAAGAACTCGAATGACGGCTTTCCAATGATAATTTCAGGCAAATTCTCTTCTATCATTTTTTTGATTTCATCGACAGATTTTGCACCGTCAGATTCTTCATGAAGCAGTATTGTACTTTGTGCAACATCAGATGTGTAGTAGGAGTAAACCGACTCAATTTCGAATTGATCCTGGTTGTCGTAGAGGTGTCTCTCAATCTTATCGACCGATTCTTTCACGCGCTCGAGAACATACGAATCGTTTAAGTTGTAGTGCAGCCGTAATTCACGCTGGTCAACTCTTGGAAACATTTCAACGGTCATCAGCTGTGCGGGCAAAAGCACACTGAGGAATGAAAAAATTACAATAAGCGAAGCTGTTTTTTTATGCTTGATAAGCCATAAAAGCATTTTGCCATACTTCTTTACAATCCGGTCAATAAAGGTAGTTTTCACCTCATTCAGTTCAGGAGTTAAACGTGAAGTAAGCAGCGGAATGATGGTCAGGGATATCAGGAGAGAAGCTGAAAGTGCGATAACAATGGTAATAGCCACATGAAACAGCTGAACGGCAATCATGCTGGTCTCATTTACAATATTCGGAAGAAAGACAATGATTGAGGTGAGTGTTCCGGCGGTTACAGCCATCGCAACTTGCCTGGTTCCGGTTAATGCTGCGCTTTTGCCATCACTGTTAGTAAGGCGGTTTCGGTGAATATTCTCTGTAACCACTACCGCATTGTCCACAAGCATACCTACGGCGAGCATTAAACCCATCATGGAAAGTATATTGAGAGACAATCCCATAAAATAGAGAATACCGAGAGTGACAATCAGGGAGAAGGGAACAGCAAGCCCCACAATCAGGGTCGTTGTGATTTGTCTGAGAAACAGGTACAGTACAAATACAGAGAGAAAGGCCCCGATTAAACCGGCGAGCAGAAGCTCGCGCAAAGAGCTCAGTATACCGTCAGCCTGATTATTCATCTCATAAATCCTGATTCCTTCCATTTCCGGGTTTTTGCTGACTTCATCGATCTCTGCCATAACCAGGCGCGCCACCTCAACCGTGTTGGCACCCGATTCTTTGAGAATATCAAACCCTACAGCGTATTTCATATCCAGGTGCCGCCCATAATTCAGGACGGGTGGCTGATAGGATATGTCAGCGACGTCACGCAAGCGTAAATTATTATTATTGATAGCCAGGTCAGCGACCTCACTTGCAGATTCAAGTTCACCTACAGGGCGAACATAGTACTGCATACCACCGTCGCGAATTTTACCGGCGCTTAATGAAAAACTGCTTTTCTCAAGTTGCTGAACAAGTTCGTTCAGATTTACACTATGTGCTGCAAGCTGATCTGCTTTCAGTTCAATTTTCACCTGGTTTTTTTCCACGCCATAGAGATCAACCCGGCCCACTCCCGGAATCCGTTCAATCCTGAGTTTCAGGTTTCTGTTCAGAACATCATACTCATTGGCAAGATCCCGGTCACTTGAAATACGTAAATTGAGCATAGGCTGATCCTGGGCAGAAAACCGGAATACAAAATAATTTTCCAGGTCAGACGGCAGCTGGTCACGGATCCCGTCAATTTTTTCCCTGATTTGAATAGCTTTGATATTCATATCGGTACCCATTTTAAACTGAACAAAAATTCCTGCCTGGTTCTCACCTGAGGTCGAATTCATTAATTCAATTCCGTTTAACGTAGCGAGCACTTCTTCTACAGGCCTTGTGATATTCTGTTCGATCTCTTCGGGCGTGGAATTGTTATACGGTATTTCAATGTAAGCCCCCGGAAATGTGATATCCGGAAAATATTCCAGCGGAAGCATCCGGCCCGCAATCAGTCCTATCACAACCAGGCTGGTAAATACCATAAAACTGGTTACCGGGCGCCGTAATGATAATTTTGTGATTTTCATGACTGAAAAGTTTTCCTGTCAAAAATTGCATAAACAACCGGGATGATGATAAGCGTCAGCATTGTTGCAACGATGAGTCCGCCTATAACAGTAATTGCCATGGGTGCTCGTAATTCGGCACCATCTCCGAAACCGATTGCAAGTGGCAAAAGGCCCAGTGCAGTTGTCATTGTGGTCATCAAAATCGGCCGCAGTCTCGATTTACCGCCCTCTATGATGGCTTCATATTTTTCCATACCACGTTCCCTGAGCTGATTAATGAGATCAATCAGAACAATTGCGTTATTGACCACAATGCCGGCCAGTAATATCAAACCGATAAAGACAATGACCGATATGGTTGTTCCGGTTATGTAGAGAGCCCAGACGGCACCAATTGCTGCCAGTGGAATAGTGAACAGGATTACGAACGGGTGTATGAGAGATTCAAATTGTGAAGCCATAATCAGGTAAACCAAAAATACAGCAAGCAGCAGTGCCATCAGAAGCGACCGAAATGAAGAGGACATCTCTTCACTTTGTCCGGTTAGCTGGGCATAAATGCCATTTGGAAGTGCCATGGCTGACAATATGGAGCCGATCTCTTCACCGGCAGCAGACAGGTCACCATAGTTCAGGTTAGCAGTTACAACAGCTACCCGTTGCTGGGCAATTCTTCGAATTTCGGAAGGACCCATATTGGTTTTTACTTCAGCGATCGCATCCAGGGTTACAGGCCTTTCGCTTCCGGGATTTACTATCAGGTTTTTAATTTTATCAATAGATTCGCGATCCTGTTCCCGGACACGCACAAGCATATCAATCTTTCGATCCTGCCATGAAAACCGGGAAGCGATATCACCGCGAACCTGGCTCACAACTCTTTGCGCCAGTTCATTAACCTGCAGGCCGAGCGAAGCGGCTTTATCGCGATCAAAAAGTATCTGAACTTCCGGACTTCCAAGCTCCATTGTGGATTTAACATCGGAGAATCTTCCGGATTGTGCCAGCCTCTGTTTTATACGTTCACTGGCCTCTTTTAATTTGGGAATATCAAACCCGCTGATTTCAATTTCAACCGGTGTATTGAATGTAAAAAGTGCCGGCCGGGAAAATTTATATTGCAGATCCGGAATGTGGTTCAGCTCCTTGCGGATGGAAGCCATAGTTGTTTCTTCAAGACCGGAATGAGAACCGGCGGCAAGACGGACATTCATCTCTCCATAATTTTCGCCGCCCTGTTCTGTGTTTGCATCCAGGCGGTTACCAGTACCTGCAACAGCAAAAGTAGTTCTTATACCGTCAATGTCTTTTGATTTATTTTGAACTTTTTGCAAAAAACCGTCGGTTTCGTCAATAGGCGTTCCCGGAGGCAGGAAAAATTCCACTCTATATTCATTTTGATTCAATGACGGAATCAGTTCCATGCCAATTTGCGGGATCAGTGCAAGCGTGCCCGCAAATAATATTAGTGCGGCTGTCAGAACAAATGCTTTGCTTTCAAGAGCCTTTTTTAAAACAACAGGATATGCTCTTGAAAGATAATTGTAACCGGATTCAAAAGCTTTGAAAACCGGGTTCAGAATAAACAAGATTGCAGAAGATATAGATCGGATACCTTTTAGTACCCATCTTAAGAGAAATGTGGGCAAAGTTGTAAACAGAAACAGGCGTCCGGTTTGAAAATATCTGCCTGCTTTGGTTTTTGGTTTAGTTCTCGAACGATCTTCTTTCACCAAACTCTTCTTTCTTTCACCGAGAGATGCCATCATCGGAATAAGAGTAACAGCTACAGCAAGTGATACAAGCAATGCGAAGGTAACGGTAAGCGACTGATCCCTGAAAAGCTGTCCTGCAATTCCTTCAACAAAAATCAGCGGAAAGAAAACAGCAATGGTCGTTAATGTGGACGCTACAACAGCCATTCCCACTTCTCCGGCACCTTCCCGGGCCGATTCCATAACCGACTTGCCCATATCCCGGTGCCTGGCGATATTTTCTAAAACCACAATGGAATTATCAACGAGCAAGCCGATTCCCAGTGCAATTCCGCCAAGAGACATGATATTCAGTGAGATATCATTTCCGTACATCAGGTTAAAAGTTGCGATAACCGATACCGGAATAGATACAGAGATTATGACTGTGGTCCAGAAGTTTCTCAAAAAGAGATACAGGATAACAACAGCCAGAATTCCGCCGATGATGGCTGCATTTACCACTTCGTTAACCGCAGATTCAATAAATACGGATTGGTCATAGACCTCTGCAATCTCCATATTTTCCGGTAAGTCGTTTTGAAGTACTGAAAGTCTTGATTTGATGTTCTTGGCTGCGTTTACAGTGTTAGCATCGCCTTCCTTGTAGATGGCAATTTCTACGGCTTCCCGTCCATTTAAACGGGTGATGGCTTCCCGTTCCTTAAAGGAATTACGGACATCAGCCACCTCATGGAGGTAGACCGGCCGGCTATTTGCATGGCCGATAATCACATCTGAAATCTGATCAACCGTGCTGAACTGATTTACGGTCCGAACCATATACTGCTGGCTTCCGTCTCGCAGCCTTCCGCCGGACAGGTTGATATTTTCAGCGCTCAGAACCTGTGAGATTGTCTGGACAGAGAGATTATATCCGGAAAGTTTTTTCTGATCCACCAGGATTTGAATCTCATCTTCAAATCCGCCGCTGATTTTTACGGAAGCGACTCCCTCAGCCGACTCGAGACTTTTTTTAATCTGTTCCTCGGCAAATATCCGGATGTTTTTCAGGTTTGAGATATTATCTGATGTAATATCGGAAGCAACCTGAAAACTGGTTTCATCGGGTTTGGTTTCTTTTGAGTAGAAAGCATACCGCATAATTGGATCCAGGGACGGGTCAAAACGCAGAATAACCGGGCGTGTGGCATCGTTGGGAAGTACAATAGATTCAAGTTTTTCCCGGATTTCCAAAATAGCGTGATCCATCGATGTTCCCCAGCCAAATTCAAGGATCACATCCGATTGCCCGGTCATAGAAATGGATTGAATTTTCTGGACATTCTTGACAATACCCAGAGCCTCTTCAATCGGCTTGCTGATCAGGTTCTCTATTTCGGCAGGAGCAGCTCCTGAAAGGTCGGTTCGTACAGTAACGGTGGGATAACTCAGCTCAGGCAAAAGGTTAACACTTAAGCGGGATAGAGAGACAATTCCGAAGAGCAGGATACCGATAGTAAACATCGCTATGGTAACCCTTCGTTTTGTAGAAAAATCAATAATTTTCATAGCAGCCTTTTGTATTTAAAAAAAATCAATTCTTTTTAGATGTTTACCGGAATAATTTCAACGAGAGAGCTGTCGCTGAGGCTGTTTTGTCCGGCTGTTACCACGATTTCTCCCTCTGAAAGGCCTTCCGTAATCTCGATGTTGTCACCGTTTGTATAGCCGGTTTTAACGCTCTTTTCATAGGCAATGCTGTCTTTTACCACAAACAGATACTGGCCCTGGCTTTTTTCAAGGACAGCACTTTTTGGGACCAGTACAGCATTTTCTCTTGTATCGTATACAATTTGAACTCTTGTGAACATACCGGGCTTGAGCATTCGGGATTTGTCTGTGACTGATATCGTCACTTTAAACGTACCTGTTTCAGGATTTACGACCGGGCTGATACGCTCCACCCGCCCGTTGATTATATGCTCTTTAAAAGCATCTATCTTTAGTAAAGTTGTCTGACCGGATTTAATTTTTGCGGTTTCATGCTCCGGAACATGAAGTATAGCCAGCAGACGGCTTACATTTGTAATGTGAAACAGCTGATCATTTGTATTTATCAGGTTTCCTTTCTTGATAAATCTTGTACTGACCACACCACCGATGGGAGATTTTATGGTTGTATTGTCAAGATTTAACTTTGTCAATTCAAATGCGGCTTTTTGATTCTCATATTCAAACTTAACATTGTCAAAGTTTTCGGCGCTGATCAAATTCTTATCAAAAAGTTCCTGGCTTCGTTTGTAGTCATTCAACGATTTTTCATAGTTGGCACGCGCTCTCTTTACTTCGATTTCAAGTTGTTCATCTTCGAGTTTTGCGAGGGTCTGGCCGGCTTTTACCAAATCACCCTCTTCCACTAATATTTCATTTACAATACCCCTTACTTTTGCGACTACATTTGACTCCTGCTCGGCCTCAAGTGTGGCTGTTGAATTATAAAGAGCAGAAATATTGCCTCTTACGGCGTCAGAGGCTTCAACAGGAATGCTGGTTACTGCATCCTCTTCATCGTTAGATTTTGACTGTGATTCACTTGTACAGCCTGTAATGTATGCTGAAAATGAAAAAAGCAGAAGGGCTGTTATGAATGATTTTGAGTGTAACATAAGAGTGTGATGTAGATTAAGTTGAAAAATATTTGAATGACCATTTATCTGTTTTTACGGATAAGGTTTATTTTATGTTTCACTCTGAATGGATACGTATGTGGTGCAGGTAATAGCAAAAGCATGCCTGAATCTTAAAAAAGCGCTTACAGATTAAAATTTTTACTTATATATTTCATGCATAAACAAAAAATCTAAAGGAGGTCTATGCAAAAAGAATATCGAAAATGGAGAAGTCCCAGCCTTGGAAAAGATATGCAACTAATGATATTCGGAGACAGCGGTGCCCCGGTCATTGTTTTTCCTACTGAAACGGGGAGTTATACAGAATGGGAAGAGAATGGAATTATTGATGCGCTCTCAGAACAGATACATCTTGGATATAATCAGCTATTTTGCGTTGATTCAGTTTACCAAAGAGGTTTGTTGAATGAAAAACTGAAACCTGAAAAGAGACTCACTTGCCAAATTCAGTATGAATCTTATATCATTGATGAGGTACTCCCTTTTATTAAAGAGCAAAATGAACATTTTTTTATTATGTCGGCCGGGATTGGGCTGGGTGCCTGGGAGGCGGTTTTGCTCGCACTGAAACATCCTCAGGATTTTGATAAGGCGATTGGTGTTAGCGGCATATATGACATTCGGAATTTTCTGAATGATCATTACAATGAAACTGCATATTATAACAACCCGGTAGATTTTGTTCCTAATTTAAATGAACCAAAAATTTTAAATGAATTAGGAAATTTAGATATACGACTCGTAAGTTACGACCATGATCCTCATAAAGAATCTACAGAACGGATGAGCAGAACGCTCTGGACGAAAATGCTTGAACACAGGCTTGATATCTGGAATCTGGAGTCATCAAATACATGGAAATTATGGGGGGAAATGATAAAAACTCACATTATCTGACCTGATTATGATAAAAGAAATAAAAAGAGTTCTGATTGCAAACAGAGGTGAAATAGCTGTTCGCATTATCAGAACATGTAAAGAACACGGAATCGAAACTGTTGCGGTATATTCGGAACCGGACAAGACAGCACCTCATGTACTCCTTGCGGACCAATCGGTGCACATCGGTGAAGCTGCTTCATCGGCCAGTTATCTTGTACAGGATAAAATTATTGATGCCGCCCAAAAAACCGGTGCTGATGCAATCCATCCCGGATATGGATTTTTAAGCGAAAATGCTTCATTCGCGGAAAGATGCAGTAAGGAGGGTATTATCTTTATTGGCCCTTCACCCGAGGCAATTTCCCTGATGGGGGATAAGACTGCTGCACGCGAGTTGATGAGCAAGGCTAATGTCCCTTTTCCTCCTGGCACGAAAAAAGAATTTAAGGATGTAGAAAAAGCCAAAGAGGTAGCAGAAAAGATAGGGTACCCGGTGCTGATTAAAGCAGCAGCCGGTGGCGGCGGAAAAGGAATGCGTATAGTCTATAAGAGAGAAGATTTTGAACCAAGTGTGCGCGGGGCTAAATCGGAAGCCAAAAATGCATTTGGTGATGACCGGGTATACATTGAAAAATATCTTGAAGAGCCAAGACATGTTGAGTTTCAGATTATGGCAGATACTCATGGAAACATCATTCATCTTTATGACCGGGAATGCTCTGTACAGAGACGCCATCAAAAGGTGATTGAAGAGGCTCCCTGTGCTATTCTTACCCCGAAGTTAAGAGCATCTATGGCTGAAGCAGCCATTGCCGCTGCACGTGCCTGTAACTATATCGGTGCCGGAACCATTGAATTTCTGGTTGATAAAAACCTCAATTACTATTTTCTGGAAATGAATACGAGGCTACAGGTAGAGCATCCAGTTACTGAATTAATCACCGGCCGGGATCTTGTAAAGCTGCAAATTGATGTTGCTGAGGGGAGAAAACTGCCAGTTGCCCAGGATGATATCGAAAAATTCGGCCATGCGATTGAATGCCGGATTTACGCTGAAGATCCCACTGATAATTTCTTGCCAAGTACAGGCTTGCTTGAAAAACACCGCATACCGTCCGGGCCCGGAATCAGGGTAGATGCCGGCGTGGAAGAAGGCCAACATGTGACGATCAACTACGACCCGATGATTTCCAAACTGTGTGTACACGCACCAACGCGAGAGGAAGCAATCTCTAAAATGCTGAGAGCTCTTGATGAGTATGAAATCGCAGGCTGCAGAACCACAATACCATTTTGTGAATTTACGCTGAGGCATAAGTCTTTCAGAGATGCGGACTATGATACCCATTTTGTACAGAATCATTTTACAGATTCTGAGATAGGCGGCGCCGAGGTAGACGAAAGTGTTCTTGCGCTTTCAGCAGCTCTATTGCGATCTTCTGAAAACTCAAAAGATAACAACCAACAGGTTGTTTCGTCCGATGGCGCGACAGAAACAAACTGGTGGAAAAACAGGCGCTAAATATTGCAGGATTTTGGAATCAGATAAAAAGCTTTTTAATCAGCTCGAAAAATTATCAACAGAACAGCGAAATCCCGATACTCTTCATATTGATCTTGCAAGCCCGAAAGATATTGTCACATTGATCAATCGTGAAGACAAGAAAGTTGCAGATGCAGTAGGGAAGAAACGGGATGTTATCGCCAGGGCAATAGAACTGACTACGTTAACTCTCAGAAATAACGGACGCCTTATCTATGCGGGAGCCGGTACCAGCGGCAGGCTGGGTGTGCTTGATGCAGCTGAATGTCCGCCAACTTTCGGAACGGAACCGGAAACCGTACAGGGTCTGATTGCGGGCGGTGAAGATGCTATGTTTGTTGCGCAAGAAGGAGCCGAAGACCATGAAGTGAATGGTGAAAATGCCCTCAGGAAACTGAATCTGAAAAAAAGTGATATAGTCTGCGGACTGGCAGCAAGCGGCCGCACTCCGTATGTACACGGAGCTCTTAAATTTGCAGCTGATACCGGATGTAAAACGATACTGGTTACCACTGTGCCTGCGGATCAAATAGACCTTATGGTTGATGTGTTGATTGATGTTCCTGTGGGGCCTGAAGTAATAATGGGCAGCACGCGAATGAAAAGCGCGACAGCTCAAAAAATGATCTTGAACATGATTACAACCGGAACAATGATCCGGCTCGGCAAGGTCTATGAAAATGTGATGGTGGATCTGAAACTGACGAACCGCAAACTTGAAGAGCGGGCAAAGAGAATTATCATGTTTCTTGCTAACGAATCATACGAGAATGCAGAGAAGCTTTTGATAGAAACGGATGGTAATGTAAAAACAGCTCTTTTAATGGCATTATCCGGGTTCGAAAAAGAGAACGCCGAAAGCTTATTAGATGAAAATAACGGCTTTCTGCGAAAAGCTTTGAAAAAAGTAAAATCCTGAAAGCGCAGGATTTTTTTACGGCTGTGAATAATTTACATAGCGGCAAATAAATTTTTCCCTCCCTTCGCCGGTTATAAGCAATGAATACAAAAAGTTAACCGTTCTTAAGCTGAAATTTATTTTTTTAAAAAAAAATTAAATATCATTTGAGCCGGAAAATATTTCACAGAAGTTTTACTAATCAGAAATTGGGAATGTTGTATTTTTCTGCTGTTAAAAAAAGTGAATAGATTAAACGGATGAGTAAGATTTCTCTTAGGTATACAATGAGCAGCAATTTCAAAATTGATATGTCAATAAAGCTGTCCTTAAGTGATAAAACGGGATCTTCTTTTGTTTGAAATGAACAGATATCAATTGAGGGACAGTAAATACAGGGTCCGGTTTATGTTTAGCCTGGTTATTGCGCAATTATTGCTGATTGGTTTGTTCAGATTTTGGCCAGGCACAGAAGAGGAGGAAACGGTTTATCAGGAGGATAGTGTGCAGCAGGTTGCCTTGATTGATGAAGTTGAGATCACAGTGCAGCAAAGTTCACCCCCGGCCCCGCCAAAACCGCAAATACCTGAACCGGTTCCTGATGATCAGATTGTGGAAGAAGAGATTGAGTTTGATGCCGAACTGAATCTTATTGATATGCCGATTGCTGAACCAGGTAAGGGAACAGGTGAATTTGGTGATGAAGATGTTATTGTCAGTAATCCTCAGCTGCCGCCAACCGTGGTAAAAATTGTGGAGGCAACACCGCCTTCCAATGTGCCGCCGGAGCTAAAGGGAAAACTTGAAATGATAGTCAATTTTCTTGTTGATAAAAATGGAGATGTGGAGGAGGTAAGTATTGTGGAAATTCGAAAATATAGTAACGGTGATTATGAAACAGTTCCATTTTTGCAGCACGGCCTTATGGATGCAGTACTTGAGGCAGCCCTTCGCTGGAAATTCCGGCCCGCCCGGCAAAATGGCGAACCGGTAAAATCGTATACAAAACAGAGATTTAATTATTAGGAATCATCTGCCTTTATAATTTTGATTTTGTTTCAGATTAAGCAGACCGGCCGCTGTTTGCAATGTATTTCACATTGAATGTAGTACGAAGAAAACTTATCTTTATAAGCTTTATTGGAGAGGTGCCAGAGTGGTCGAATGGGCTCGCCTGGAAAGCGAGTGTATCTCGAAAGAGTTACCGAGGGTTCGAATCCCTCCCTCTCCGCTCAACATAATCTTTCCCACTGTTTACAAATCAGCACA
>CAZFAJ010000058.1:0-2958 GCA_964517005.1 uncultured Balneolaceae bacterium
GATACTGCGGCGTTCCTTTCCCTTCCACCTCATTTGATTCAAAAAATGGTACATTTGTTGCATTACCCAAAAAGCCAATCTGATTCCTTTTTAAGACTCTCTTTACCTTCCCGAACTTCTTCGGCTCAATGCGGACAGCTTTCCGGTGTTGTATTGAGTAAGGTTATCAAGCCTTTTGAAACAAGTTACAGGGCCACTTTTGAAGCCTTCACCCCGTACTTTTCCTGAAAGCATTTTGAAAAGTACGAGGGGCTACTGTATCCAATTTCCAGTGCAATTTCGGAAAGGTTGTATCTGTTCTCTTTGATCAGTGAAAGAGCCCTGTTGAGGCGTATATCGCGGATAAATATGACAGGGGAACGACCGGTAACGGCTATGACTTTCCTGTAGAGCTGCGAACGGCTAATGCCAATGTCGCGGCAGAGTTTTTCAACGTTAAACGCATGATTGGAGAGATTTTTCTCAGTGATCTCAAACAGTTTTTCAAGAAACTCTTCTTCTGCCAAACGTATCGCTTTTAACGCGGAAGTGCTCTTTGGCTTCTCTTCTATGCCTGTCAATTTTCTTACCATATTTGATGCAACAATCTTACCGTCGCCGGCGATTAAACTAAGACGCCGTGCAAGGCGAATTGTTTTATCAAATAGTTGATTACTCATCGTTACCGGCTGGCCGCCGCCGACTCCCATTTTGAATGAGAAATTACAGGATAGATCACCCGTACTCTCCATCCGTTTTAATAACTCCTTTTGAATTTCAATAGCACAATCCATCGCTTCTTCAGCTTGAGTAAACACGCACAGCATACCATCATAATCACTGTTTTTAACTTCTCGTCCTTCATAAGATGGAAGAATTTGCCGAATCAGTTTCTTGGGCTTGTCAGGAATAACTAAATGCTTTAAATCACCCGGATCGACAGCCTTCGTAATTCCAAAAATATCAATGGCAAGTACGAAGCGGCTGGCTTTATCTAATTCGCCGTCTTTCCCTACTACAATTCCTTCATCGAGCTGGTTGGATTCACCCATGAACAACTTATAAAAGCCACTTTCAACCTTAACAATATTACAGGCGATATTCCCATGGGCTTCCTGATGAACTTTTTCACAGGATTCTTCATCAGGCGCTTCGACCAGACAGAATATTGTTCCGGCCTCCTGGTTCACCCAAAATTGAATATACCTGACTCCGTATTTATCCTGTACGGATTTATCTGCCATATGGCCCTGTTTAACCGCATCGATGTCAATGTCGGAAATGATATGATAATCCATGAATAAAGGCATATTAGCAGTTGTCAGGAAAGTTCAGATATTGTGATACTAAAAAACATACATTTTAAATTCTTATTTATTAGCTAATTATACAGAGTGTAAATATTTTCAATTACTATTGTTTGATAAAACAATTTGGAAACCCCTCTTTCTCATGGCTTAAAACCATTATAGAGCTCCTATTTATAAAGCGATATTTTTAACTGATAACTGTCAAAAAATATTTCCAGCGCAGACAGGCCTCTGAACGTGATTTCCCAAATCGTCTTATTCTACCTGGTAATTAATGATTTGGCGACAAAAGGAACCGAATGAATGAATTCAAGATTTTCTTGTAAATATAGCAACTACAGCCGAAGTTAATACCCCCATCAGCGGAGCACCGATCAATCCCTGCATCATGTAGATTTGTGTATTAAAATAGTTTTCGGCTGCATCTCTTGTCATCATATCGTTTTGAGTTACGTATTCAATCATATTTGGAAAGAAATCGGGAGTGATCAAATTTAATGTAATGTATTGTGTGACTGGCACAAAGAGTGTAACCACGAGGGTAATTATCAGGCCTGAAAGAAACCCCTCTCTGTAATTCATTACACCGTTGTAATCGTTCTTCCTTTTGTCAAGCAACCCAAAAACATAAACTGCAATTGCAGGAATAGCTATAAAGTTGGTGTAAAGGGCGTGCTTGTCAATATGTTCACTATGCAGGCCTGCCAGGCGCTCCAGAAGCATCCAGCCCAGGCTCATAATCACAAAAATAACTCCCCATTTGATTTCAATTTTAAATTTTGCCATAAATCCCTCAATTATCCAGGTTACGGTTTCAGTTTCCAAATCTTATCTGCTTCATCCAGGCAATGAGGCAGCGCCGCAGATCCATCCCATTCAAAATAACACTATACCGAAAGCCGGAGAAGACTCTGTAAAATTCAGAATTTGTACCGCAAATTTCAATTACTCACTGTTTTTTAATATCGGTAATCAGGGGATAGTGATCTGAAGATTTCAGAACTTCTTTATCGGTAAGAAGATCTTCAAGTTTCAGAATCAATCCTTCTGCATCCAGAGATTGATCAACTAAAACGTAGTCCAGCCTTCCGGGCGCAAAGGGATTTTTTTTCAACGTACGCCAGGTATATGCCGCGCGATCAGAATGCTGAAGCATGTCCAGAACTTTTAATGGAGGGTATTTGGTATTACGCAGAATTTCAAGCGGTTTAATCGATCCCACCAAATTAAAATCACCACTAATAACTACCGGCAATTCCTGTTTCAGTTGCAGATTTTGAATTCTTTCAGATAATAAACTTGCTTCCAAAATTCTCATTGTATCTTCCCAGGAACCATCATGGCCGCAACAGGTAAGTCCAACCAGTACGAAAAGAATCTCCCGTTTGCCTGCTTTCAAAAGTACCCCTGAACTTGAGATACCATTGGATCTGTTTTCATCCATCCATTGCAAGCCTACCGGCTGTTTATTAATCAAATCTCTGATGTTATCGGATGGGTATTCAATTTCGGATAGCGATCTTAAATATTTATGTGGCTCCCTGGTTGCAATAACCGTTTTTCTATACCCGTTTTCACTCATTGAAATATGCCAGCCGGGCGGAAAAAGATGTTTTTGCAGATCATCCAGTTGTATATCTTCATATACCTCTTCCAGCATTACAATATC
>CAZFAJ010000058.1:3058-18346 GCA_964517005.1 uncultured Balneolaceae bacterium
TAATTCTGAATTCAAATTGCTTTGACTGATGACTTGGAAGCACCGCCAGGCTGAGTTCATTTGGAGGTGCAAGAATTTCCCGATCGTACTTGTGATATCCGATTCCGGCACCAAAACCGGTATGTACGTAGGTTTTGGTCTGCAGATTATCTTGCCGCGAAAATATAAGATTCAGTGTGTCATAGCTCGAGATAAACAGAAGAGAGAGCCTGCCGTTAAACGACTGGATGCTTATCGAATCTGCAAGTTGCAAATATCCGTACAGATACTTTTCATCGTCCGTTAATTTTATTTTTCTTACAAACGAATCTGATTCAGCCACGGTTGCAATATTTTTCCAGTCAGAAAAATTACCGTCCAAAATAATCTGTGCATCTGCGACCAGAGGGATGCTAACTAAAAAAACAAAAATTACCGCATGTAAGTAGCTGATGATATGAGGTATCAAAATTGTAAACAGAATTTAAAGGCTCAAAAGAAATCTACGAAATTTCAATATCGCATTAAATAATTAATTTCGCCGTTAGTTAGTTCTCATTCAATTTTAAGTAAGCGAAAAGAAGAAATTTGCTCATTTCCGAAAAGAGAAGGTTTTTTAAATTTGAGCCTTTAAAAAATAGCCGGTTTTAAAAATCCATCTCTTTCATATCCACAGGCAGGAGATACATCTCTTTACCAAACTGTTTTAAATCTCTGCTATCTTTAAATATTTCAAATTCCGGGTAACGCAGAGAGTTGGCTGCATTTGTTTTTGCAACAGGTTCTCCGCTGATTACATCCAGTGCCCTGGACAACAGCGGTTCGTTCTCATTCCCCAAAGCGGGCAGATTACCGTTATCCGTTAAAAAGGTGATCTCATTCTCAGCAAAATCAGGAGTAAACCCATCCGGATAATCCTGTCCAAGGGAGTTGACAATTTTTAATACAATTGGCTGAATGGCTGTCTTATGTTCCGGATTTGCATTTTCATCGTTCGTAAAGGGCGATGGTGAATCAAAGAGGGTTATGGATCCCTCATCTTTCCCGACGGTTTGCCTGCCGATGAGTATAACTTCCATGAACGGATCGATACCATTGATCATGGTTTCACTGGCTGACGCTGTACCGAACCCGGTGAGTACAAATACACGATTCAGCGATAATTTATTGATCGGCACGTCCGATTCCCTTTCTCCCTCGCTATTAAAAACAGGCAATTCATCCATAAAATCTATGGCCTGATTTTGGGATGAGCGTTTTGAATTAAATGTAAATTCAGCGAACAGCTCAGAGCTCCCAAGGCCCGATATCATCGTGGAGAGCGCCGTACTGGTAACGAGGGCTCCGCCGCCGTTGTACCTCACATCTACGACCAGCTCGTCAATATTTTCAGACCGGAATGTTCCAAAAATATCATTCAGATCCGTATGAGAGTTTGTCCGGTACGAGTTATAGACAAGGTATCCCACCCTGGAAGTCCCTGTCTCGATAATTTTGGATAAAAAAATTGGATCTTCCTGCAAAACAACGGCGTCTACCTGAATGGTTTCTCCTGTTTCAGAAAGTTCGCCATTGCTAAATTCAGCCATGATGAGTTCATAACTGTCACCGCTTAGCACCTCTCTGAAATTATTGACAGTGAGCCGGGTACCGTTGATTCCTGTAAACACATCCCCGCGGATCAATCCGGCTGCATCAGCGGGCGAATCAGGCAATACAAATTGTACATATCCAAAAACATCACCCTGGTTGTTCTGTTGCACAAGGCCAAAATTGAAACCAAAATCTCTTGAAATACCCTGCCGGCCTTGCTGGAACACTTCAAAATCTTCGATAAAAAATGAAAAATCATCCTCCCCTAAGCCAGTAAAATTTGCTTCACTAAACAGCAAGTCGTTAAAGAGTGCTCTTGAACTGCTGAATCCCATCAGGTAATCCTGGAACGCCTGTTCATCTCCAAAAAAAGCTTTACTATCAGCCAGTTCCGGAACATCTTCCTGCCAGAAATACCAGAAATTCATTGCATCCCATATAAATTGTCTTTCAGATGAAGCCTCTTCAATTGAGGTATCAGGCCCTGCTGAGTCACTGCAGCCCCAAAAAGTAAGGGTGGTTAAAAGAACGGCTGAAAAAAAGAGAATCTTTTTCATCATAATACTTATTCGCTAATATTATATGTTATCAATACATTGGATTAAAGATCAGGTTTCGGTAATAACAAAAACATATGAAAACATCATTTATTATTCTTGTCTCGTTTATAACATTTTTATCCGGTTGCATGCAATCAAAAAAAACATCATACAACAATAATATCGAGATAGTAAAAGCCGCTTTTGAAGATTGGAATGAGATATCACCAGCAGAATCGGACGTGATGGAGCAGGGAACGGATCTTGAGATCATCGTGCAGAACTGGCCTGAAGATGCCGTGCCGGAGCATATCATATTTCGCAACAGGAAATCTTTCGCTGCTGAAATTACAGATACGACCGATGCGGGCGTAAAAATTGAAGCCCGCATTATTCGCAGGTCGGCAGTGATGTCTGGGCGATCTGAATCTGTTCAACTATCCGACCGTCTGGTCTACACCGGGTCCGATGGTGAACCTGGATTTATTGAGATTGAGGAGTGGAAACTAAGAGAGGAAGACTAAAAGGTATTTCAGCTGACTGGTTTACTTTGTTCAAAAAAATGTTTCTGCTTTAAAAAAAAAGCACCCGAAACGGGTGTTTTTAAATTTAACAAATTCGAAATAGCTATTTAATTAACATCATCTTTTTAGACTGAACGAAATTCCCGGCTTCAATTCTGTAAAGATATAATCCACTTGAAAATCTTCCGGCATCAAAACTAACTGTATGAACCCCTGCACTTTGCTGTTCATTGTTAACAAGTGTGGCTACTTGCCGGCCCAAGACATCAAATACCGTAAGTCTGACACTCGCCGATTGTGGCAGTGCATATTGTATCTGTGTTGTGGGGTTGAACGGATTTGGAAAGTTTTGCTCAAGGCTAAATTTTTCAGGCAAAGAGCTGAACAATTCATCATTTGATGTAGCAACATCATCTTCTTTCTCGGAAAGGTTTTGAATTCGCTGGTCCAGATTTCTGGGAGTATCAGCGTCAGTAAAGGGGCCTTCGGAAAGTAAATATTCGGCAAGTGCATCTTGCTCTGAACCTTTACTTGCAAATGTTGCATTCCCATCGCCAAGACTCAAATTGTCAATAAGTGCAATTGAAGGAGCCGCAGTGTTTTCATCTTTAAACATAGTATAGTCATCACCACCTATATTCACGAGAAAATTTAGCGTTACCATTTTAAATGTTCTGGAAGGATCTCCGATAACCTGACCGTTTTCAGCAAACAGGTCCTGAACAATACTGTTTTCATCAACAATTGCTGCAGTTTGAACACGCTCAAAAGGAGGCAGAGTTGGATCAAAACTAAATTCGATACCGGCAATTTGTGGAAATCGTCCACTGATGTTTTCTACTCTTGAGACTCCATTTTCAAGTGCTGCCAGCAAAGAGTCGGCCCTGATCGTGATTATGGTCAGTCCGTTGTTAAACCTGAGTGTGTTTTCAATATCCAATTGAGACACTTCGCCTTCATTGCGAATTCCCGGAATTGCAAGAGGGGGCAACCGTTCGCCGGTTTCACTGTCAACAGACCCAATTGGTGCCCTGATTCCACCACCATTTTTAAATGAAGCTGCGACCTCACTGTCAAACTGCCTTGCTACAAATAAATTTGCATCTGCTGTCAAATTGCCCATATTGGTCTCTTCCGTTCTTACATCCTCACGAATACCATTTATAAATACCTCCGTAATACCGAACGTATTTGACAACTTTTCTTCGAGCAGAACTGCTATCGCCTCTGCCAGGACATCTACTTCACTATTAATGACATCCCCTACATTTGCAGCACCTGTGATATCCAAAACTCCCTGATCATCAGTGGCAAATGCTCCGTTTTCGGCACTATTCAGGCTTTCCGTTATGATTTTGCCCTGTTCGTCAAATTCGACAGCTAACCTGCCGAGATACCGGTATTGACTATCCGAGCTGATTATCAATATATCATCTCCATTAACGTCAGATTTAAGCAGCGGATAATCATCTTCAGCTGCGTCGCCGGTTCGAAGCCTGTCGTCAGAATCGGCCAGTAACCTGTCAGATCCTCCCGCGATAATGATATCAACATCGGATAGAAGTGCCGATAATTGCTCTTCATTAGAGAATTCCTGGAGGTGAGAAACAAGGATGATTTTATTTACTCCTGCTGAGCTAAGGTTATCAACTTCAGCCTGTACAATATTGGCAAGTGCATTGAGATCTAAAGGATCAGCAGGTGAAATGATAATACCTGCATCTGGAAATGAAATAGACGCAAGTTCAGGTGTAGTTACACCGATTATACCAATTTTTTCTCCGTTTAATTCAGTTACTACACTTGGTGCGATTGAATTAGCTTGAGGTGAATTACCACCTTCAACGGCAAGTGATGAAAGGTCGGAAGATCCTTCAAAATCAAGGTTCACTGAAAGATATGGGAAAAGAGTTCCCGGGTAGTCGCCATCCGGTTCAAGAATACTTTCAACCCTGTCGGACCCTTCGTCAAATTCATGGTTGCCGAGAGCTGAGGCATTAAAGCCAATGGCATTCATGAATGCAATGTCTGCTCTGCCTGGACCGGCATCGCCAAGCAGAGGCTCGAGGGAATCATCACCACCGGCACTAAAAACAGGTCCGGGAATGTAGTTATCACCTGAACTCAACAGCAGGGTCTGACCTGGATATTCAGCTCTGAAGTACTCAACCAATGCTGAGAATCTTGCTGCATCACCTACGTCACTTCTGTCAGCAGTCCCAACTGCTTCAATTCCTGCTTCAAGATCGGAAGCATGCAATAGCTGAAGCTTGAAATTTGCCCGGATATCTTTTTCATTTATTGCAACCAGTTGAGGGGTTCCGTTAAATTCACTCAATATTCCTACAAAATCAAATGGAGTGGTTGGAATGCTATTTCCAATGATTGCAGTTTCGTTCGGAAACGTGCTTAGTTTAACGGCTCCGGTAGCTTCGGACGCATCGGTCAGGTCATAGTTTTTGCTTTCCTGGAATTCGGTATCACCAGCAGCATCAATGGTGATGTCCTTTATAAGAAGCAGTTTGCTCTCAAAACTATCCAGATCGGAAGCAATTTCTTGTAAGGTGACAGCTTCGGGTTCCGGAAGCAGCACATCTCTGTCAATTACTTTAAAACCACTGACAGATGCCAATTCGAATAAACCATTAAACACAGAAATTTCACCGCTGATTCGAAGCAGATCACCCTGCTTGATTTCACCGTTATTGATGGCAACAGCGAACCCGGACCCGTCAAAATCAAAAGCTGCCAGTGCCCCGGTTCCATCCTGTATCCGGATAATTTGATTTTCGGAAGGGGGCAGATCGCTGTTTACTCTTGTTACAATTCCTTCTACTGTTACTTCATCTCCGTCAGAAAGGGTTTTTGCTATATCAATTGGAGTTGTAACTGAATAGGTCGAAACAGAGCCGCTCACTTCATTGGCAACCATGATAAGAGAACCACCGGTTGGGCTTTCTGAAGCGGGGATAAACTTAATATCCTCAGGACCCAAATCTCCGACATCGGCCAGGTTGTTTTCCACATCGGAGATTGAAAAATCACGATTATTTATGTATTCAACAAATTTTACATCTAACGGATCTGTAATATCATAAATCATGATACCACCGATTCTTTCGAGTCCGACGAACGCAAAATATTTGTTATTAATTTTTCCGACTGTAATTGCTTCAGGTTCCGGGCCTTTATTATCACTCCGGCTGTCAAATGAGTCGTTTTCATCATTGTCGCTGTTAAAATCAGCCGGAAACCGCTCAGAAGTAATTTGTTCGAACTGATCTCCACTGTCAAATACAAGACTGCCTGTTTCATCCCAAATAGAAAAGGAGCGCGCTCCGAAAGAGAAGATCTCTTCAAAATCCATTCCGCCATCACTATTTCCATTGGCAACAGTTGTTGTGAGTGAACCGAGGTTTTCATCATCCTGAAGCGTTGGATCAGTAAAATTTGTGGAATTCAAAATGAGATCATCAACATCCACTTCTTCGATGAGGGCATCATATTCCCTTGCATCACCTTCGTTGGCTGTCAGATAGTAAGTATTGCCGCTTATCTCAACCGACGTGATAACATCCGGCATATAGAATCCTTTGACAGGCCAATTTGCAATATTTATTGCATCATCATCATTGCTGACATCAAGTCCGTTTTGAAGCGTAGAATGGTCTTTCGTTCCAAGAGCAATAATATCTGTAACTGTGCCTGCAGCAATATCGACAATTGCCACGGCATTATTTTCCTGGAGAGTTACCCATGCTATATCACCGGCAGATCCAAAAGTTAATGATTCAGGTTCAAGATCCTGACTGACTGTTGCGTTTCCAGCCTTGTAAAGTGTCCAAAGAGACGGATCCGCAGTGATATCGGTACCTTCGTCAAAGGTTCCGTCATCATTCAAATCTACATCAAATTCTGTTGTAAGTATGAGTGTATTATCGTTAATGGATGCAATCTGGTAAGGTCTTGCCGCATCCTCATCATCATCGGAATTGTCAGAGTCGATTGTAATCCAGTCTCCGGCTGCCACTCCGGTTGTATTATCAACAGTAACGCTGTCAGGATCGGCGTCATCATTTCCCGAAAAAGCAGTCACTACAAAAGGAGTTGCCCCTCCGAATATTCGTACTCCCTCTGAAATTAACGCATTTTTTTGAGCGTCAAAACTATTAAAGGTCACCTGCTGGGAAGTCTGTCCTGCAACATCTACAATCGTGATACTCCCTTCCGGATCAATAGAGTAGTCTGAAGCCGGTTCTCCTTCATTAGCAACTAAAACCTTGCTACCATCGGGTGTGAATTTGAGCATATCGGGAAGTGCACCTGCAGGAACTTCAAATTGAAAGTTACCGGTATTATCATAGAAAGCAACAGCGCCATTATCAGTTGATGGGTCGGCTTCAACAGCAACTGCAACCAGGCCATCAAATACATCCACACTGTTAATCCCGTTAATGGAAATTGAAACATCTGAGCTTACATCAATTGAACCTGTTTTCACAGGAAGAAAGGGTTCGCTGTAATCAATTATATCAACAACCCCGTCATTGGAGTTAATTACAAAGAGTTGATCAGAAAGAGGATCAAATGCAATAATTTCAGCCGCACCTTCATCGAAAATACCGCTTTGAAAATTACTGATGAGTTTAAGATTAATTTCAGGAGCAGATTGAGTAAATCCATCCATATAACTTATTACAAGCCATATCCCAGAAATTAAAAGTAGTATTTTTTTCATAATTTGGTCAGTTAGATTAGTATTGATTTGTTACCTATAGAGATACTGACTTATGATTATGAATATATTATGCTCACATTAACGAATAGTTAGATAAGCCTGATGAATATTAACTTAATATTATGTAATTAAGTTAAGGTAATGCTGTCCGTTAACTCTTCTCTTACCACTAGCAGGGAATCATCAGTTGACTGATTCGGATCGAAATCAAAAATTCCTTTTCGGAAATCTGATGAGTATAAGATTTATTCTATAAGCTATTTGAGTAAACTCTTGTACAATTGTTATCCGGCGCCCGTTAATTGATGCTACACAATTAATTATAAAATAATTGTTATCCTATTATATAAAAATAATGGCATTATTTTAATCGTAAAAAAACCAATAAAACATAACACACTATAAATTCATTCAATTTTATAAAAATTATTTTTTTTTACGATAAAACAAACGTTTCAATAAATTTTATAGTTGAGTGGGGACAATAAATCACGTATATATCAATATGTATTTTTTAAATACATGTGCTGTAACTGATTACACTCAATCCACATTAATAAAAAAACAAAGCAATATGGATATCACAAATATGTTTGGGAACGCGACATTTGAAAACTATGTCGGGGAATTGACAGGGTACTCCGAAATGGCTTATCAAATGTCTGCTCACGTACTTACAGTTGGATTCGCAATTATGCTCGCGGCCCTTCTCTATTTTATACTCACGATAAAAACCGTAGCACCAAAGTACCGGATCTCATCGGTACTATCGGTAGTTGTTATGGTTTCTGCATTCTTATTACTGATGATTCAACAGCAAAACTGGACCGCTGCTCTAACGTTTGACACCGCAACGGGTACGTATGTCACTTCCGGCGAAGGTGATCTTTTTAACAACGGATACCGGTATTTGAACTGGCTCATAGATGTACCTATGCTGCTCTTTCAGATTCTCTTTGTTGTGTCACTGACCAAAAGCAGTTTTAGCTCAATCAGAAATCAATTCTGGTTTTCCGGTACGGCAATGATACTCACCGGTTACGTAGGACAATTCTATGAAGTTACCAATCCTACCATCTTCTTCATTTGGGGATTTATTTCCACACTCTTTTTCATTCATATTCTAATATTGATGAAGCGGGTTATTGATGAAGGAAAAGAGGGAGTATCTCCTAAAGTACAAAAATACTTTAGTAATATCTGGGTTCTCTTTTTTATCTCCTGGATGCTTTATCCCGGCGCGTACCTGATGCCTTACCTGTTCAGTTTTTCTTTAGAACCGGCACTAACTGAATCTGCAGTAGTTGCACGTCATATCACGTTTACAATTGCTGATGTCACCTCCAAGGTGATATACGGAATTCTGCTTACACTTGCAGCACAAGAGCTGAGTAAAGAAGAAGGGTACGATTATGAAAAACTGGAATCAGCTCTCTGATCTACACTAACGTAATTTTTGAATTAAACTCCGCCGATATAAAAAATGGCGGAGTTTTTTTTGGTAGAATTAATTACTTTAATCAAACTCCGACTCGTTTGAAGATTTAAACATTTTATCTACTACAAGCATGTGAGGTAATGTGAGTACACTGATCAGAATAAAAAGCAGCGATACCATTTCATCTTCGAATGAAAAAGATCGATAGATATAGAAAAGTAAAAGTAGCCCAAGTAGTGACACTCCCGTAAAAGGAATTGCGAGTTTATAAAATTTCGGGACCGAAATAACACGCCCCTTTTTTGCAAAGAAGCTGATCATCTCCTGTACATGTCCCGCAGAGTGCCAGAGTGCAAAATAGATTGCAAATGCTATCAAAGGGTGTGTGAATAGAAATAATAATATCAACACTGCTGAATCGGTAAAAAATTGAATTCTCTTAATTTTGAGATCTGCATACATACCCACCAGCAGAATAAATATCATATATACGAAAACGATTGACCCTGAAATGATATAGGAACTCCGGTAAAAAACATCAAACCAATCTGGCTCCCGGCGGATTGCCGTCTCAATAATGGGAAGGGCAACTTCGGGATATACAAAGATGATCAGGCCAATAATGGTTCCGCCCCGTATCCAGGTAAACCATGTAATCCACCGGCTGTTGGTATACAATAATGCTACAGCATCAGACTGGCCAAAATGATAAACGGATATCAACAGAAAAAAAATCATACCCGCCGCAGGTGCAAAAAACCAGAGCAGGCCGACGGCCAGCATCACTAACAGGTAACTGCTGTAAAAAATAAGATGATCACGCAGACGATTTTTAAACCCGTAAATATCAGCGGCAATAATATGGTCGATAGCCCCATGCGGAATCCCCAGTATTACTACTGATGCAAAGAGAAACCAGGGAACTGCATCCGTCATATACTTGGGAAATAGTACCGAAGCCAGAATGGTGATTACACTAAAAGCTAAAACTGATAGATTAAACTTTTGACTGCTATGCCGCATATACCTGTTTTAAATTCATTATCTCCAATGATTACCTGATTTTATTGAGAAACCAAATTCATCGCTTTTCGTTCTGTTTTTATCATATGACTTTTATTTGTGCCAGTCTTATTTTTAAAGAGGTTTTGCAATAAGTGCCTCTCTCAAAATATGCGGAAGTATTAAACTTTAAAATTTTTTCCATCAACGATTATTCTGGCTGCTTGAAATCGGAACGTTTGGGAGCCCCGTTTTCCATGAAATTACTCTTCCAAAATACTCCGGCCAGCCCGGCGGCGGGCCCGGCGGCGAGAATTGTAAATACAAAAACCGGATTCATATTCTCACTTAAAAAAGTGATGAGTTGAATACTGATAATGGTGATTGCAAATCCAATAGAATTGACGATCGTGAGTGCCGTACCCTTCGTCTCAGCAGGAACACTGTCAGCAACCAAAGTTGAAAATAGCGGGGAGTCTGCCACAACTACCATTCCCCAGAAAACTAAAAAAAGGATAAATACCATTTTAGGTAAATAGATAAAAACCAACGGGGATACGGCACAGCACAGGCCTGACAGTAAAAGTGAAAGGGAGGCCGTTTTCCGGTTTCCAAAATACCCCGACAGGTACCCGGCAATTACACAAGCAACTCCACCCGCTCCGATTATGATAAATGAGAGCAATGGAATATTAAAATTGACTTGCGGATGGTTTATCGTGTATGTCATAAGAATAACAGGTACAAATGCCCAAAAGGTGTACAATTCCCACATGTGTCCAAAATAACCAAAAGCAGCACTTCTGAACTCACGATGTCGGAAAAACCTGAATATGAGAGAGAAGTCAGGTTTTTGTCCCGGTTTTCTAAACGGGCCATCGGGTACCCCAAACAATATCAAAAGGCCACCGGCTATAGCCAGTATTGAAGTTATGATCAGAACCGCCATCCAGGGCAAGTCGCCGGTTAAATTTTTCAGGAGATGGGGAAAACCGGTACCAACGACCAGTGCACCTACCAAAAAACCAAGTGATAATCCCAATTCTTTTTCATAGTAGTCAGCTGCAATCTTCATGCCCACCGGATAGATCCCCGCAAGAAAAAAACCTGTTATAAAGCGAAATGTTAACAGTGTAGCAAACGTATTGGCCTCAAAAATGATGGCAAAATTAAAAATTGAAGCAATGGATGCACTGAAAAAGAAAACCCTGGATGGAGAAAAACGATCTGCAATTGTAAACAGGGCGTAAATAAATGTACCTGCTATAAAACCAAGTTGAACAGCTGAAGTTAAATGCCCGAGTGCCTGATCTTGAAGATTAAAATTTTCAATCAGTTCTGGCATAACACCGTTACCGGCAAACCAAAGAGATGTACAACAGAATTGCGAGAGTACGATGAGTGGCAGGATCCGTTTTGTTGCGTATGAATTACGGATCTGTTCTGCCATCTTCTCAAGCTAAAAGTCTACAACAACTCTGCCCGGATAAGTATAAACAGGTTTCCATACAATGACAGGAAAGGATCATGATATCAGATCCGGGTTTATCAGCTGCAACTTCGCAATATGAGTCATATGATGACATTGGCAGTTTTAAAAAATTGAGTGTAATCAGCATGTGGAGTAGAAAAAAGTTGACATCATAAGCAAATCTGCACCTGACTGTCATTGAAAACAAAACGTTAAATCGGGACGATTCAGGCCTAATGATTTATTCTGCAACATTTAAATAAGTAATTTGAAAGAATTCATCAAGCTGAAATTTGCTCATCTTTTTTTTCAAAACGCTGTTCGTGCCTGAAGTTGTATTTGAGAAATCCTGCCGTAATCAGTGCAGCACCGATATCCGCAATAGGAAAAGAGAACCAGATTCCGTATATCCCAAAAAAGAGAGGCAGGATAAATATGAGCGGTATCAGCAGAAATCCCTGTTTGGAAAGGGACAGAATGAGTGCGGGACGCGCCCGCCCGATAGCCTGAAAGTAGGCACTGCCAAGAAGATTGACAGCAAGCAGCGGAGTGGCCAAAAACACTGCCCGGAGTGCGGGAGTAGTTTGGCCGATCAATACCCGATCGTTGGTAAAAACAGAAACAATATACGGAGCAAAAATCATGATGATGATAAAAATAACAAATGAGATCAGTGTAGCCGAGACCACTGAAAGTTTAATCAGTTTTTTTACACGATCCATCAGCATGGCTCCATAGTTATAGCCCAGGATCGGTACAAAGCCCTGCGTTATTCCAAGTACCGGAAAGTTGGCAAACATCAGCAGCCGCCCGATGATGCCATAAATCGATAAACCGAGTTCGCCTCCATAAATAAACAGGGAGTTATTGAGCACAATAGAGAGAACGCTGATGGTTCCCTGCCGTGCAAATGTTACCGAGCCTAACGATATTACTTCCCGAATCAGAGGATAGTCCGGTTTGATATAAAATCGGGAAAGTTTCATCTGTGAATCCCCCCAAAGAAAGAACCAGGTTGCAAAAGCCGCACTTGCCATATATGAAATTGTCGTAGCCCATGCAGCCCCGGCAATACCCATATCCAGCCAGACAATAAAAACCGGATCAAGAATGATATTTACAACTGCCGGAATCATGATCGTAAGCATGGCAATTCGCGGATATCCCTCCGCACGGATTACGTTGTTACTCATCATGGCCCATGCCAGAAACGGAACACCAATCAGAACAATAGTGAAATAGATATGAGCCGGCTCAGTCACCTCTCCCCGTCCGCCAAACAGGCTTAAGATCTGGTCAATAAAAAGAAATCCAGCAATGACAAAGCTAAAGCCGAAAAGAAGTGTAAGTACTGCCTGGTTCCCGAAGGTCCGGAATGCTTTTTCATCATCATTTTTTCCAAATGACCGGGAAATAACTGAAGCTCCGCCAACGCCGATAGCCATACCGATGCTTGCAATAAGAAAAGTAATCGGTTGTACAACAGTGATAGCAGCAATACCCAGAGAACCAACCCACAATCCCACAAAAATAGTATCCACAATACCATAAATCGACATCACCATAATCCCTGCCGAAGCGGGAATGGCCTGTTCCCTCAGCAGTTTTCCAAGCGGTCGTGTACCAAATGCTTTCCGTTTATCGTTTTTCAACTGAACAAGTTAGGTGTTTAAAAAAGAGTACGGTGTATACGATAATTAATTGCGGTCATTCAACTGTTCTTCACGGATTTTTACATCTGATTCAAATGATAGACATTTTTCTATTCCCATATCGCGTACAGAGTTCAGATTTATTCCTCTAAACTGTTATACCACGTTTCCAATTCTTCGCCGATGCGGTGAGGATGATCTTCCTGCAGGTAGTGAAGTCCTTTGCCAAGAAAAACCGTTTTTGTGTGTGGATAATTTTCGCTGATCCATTTTGCATCCTCTTTTTGAAGCAACAATCCCGGTTTCGCATAAAAACAGAGTTTTGGGATCTGTGTCTTTTTCAGCCAGTTGTGATAGGATTCTACAGCTTCAGATACATCTTCCGGCCGGCCATCAAAAGGCACCTCCTCCGGCCAGACTCGCAGTGGCTTCCGGCTTCGAATGGTTGGATAAGGTTCTGAATAGATCTCCTGCTCTTTTGTCGTCAATTTTCTGACGACCAGGTCGGGGAGTATTTTTTTGACAAACAGATTTAAGACACTGACCATCAGCCAGCCCAGGCCGGGTGTCCGCAGCATTTTAAACGCCAATTTTGGTTTTGCAGGCAGTTCTGCCCATTTGGGAATCTTGTAAATTGCCTCCATAAAACAGATTGCTTTTATATTCTCAGGGTGTTTACTGGCATAGTGAAATCCAAGAGCTGAACCCCAGTCGTGCAGAACAAGTGTGATATTGGTAAGAGCAAGTTTTTGAATGAAGTTTTTTAAGTAATCGTAATGATCGGCAAACCGGTAAGCGACATCCGCTTTATCCGATTTGCCCATTCCTATTAAATCGGGAGCGATACATCGTGCACTGCCGGTCAGATATGGAATGATATTTCTCCACAGGTATGATGAAGTAGGATTCCCGTGCAGAAACAAAACCGGATCACCTTCACCCTCATCGATATAATGCATTTGATTACCATTAATCTCCAGAAAATTTGACTGGAAAGGAAAATCTGCTGAAATATTTTTTGCCATCTTATCAGGTTTAAGAGTTTATCTGTTTCAGATCAGTTTAAGAACGTATACAGGATAGTTTCAAAATACGATTTAGAATGACCCGCTATTTTTTAAATCGTACTGAGATTGTGCATGCCTATTATTATATTTTAAAATCGATAAAACGTTTTAATCTGAATTTGCATTTATCAAAGAAGGATCAAGAAGAACAAATCGTAAAATAAAACATATAGAAATCAATGAAGACACTTAAGTTTAAAAACGGAGATCAACTCGACGCAATCGGTCTTGGAACCTGGAAATCTGATCCCGGCAAAGTTGGCAAAGCCGTAAAGATTGCCCTTGAAAATGGCTACCGCCATGTCGATTGTGCTGCTGTCTATCAAAATGAAGCTGAAATTGGTGAAGCGTTCAGTGATGTTTTTTCCGGAGGAGATATTAAGCGAAAAGATGTGTGGGTTACATCAAAACTGTGGAATAATGCTCATAAGAAAGAAGATGTGATTCCCGCCTTGAAAAAAACACTTTCCGACCTGCAGCTGGAGTACCTGGATTTATATCTGATTCACTGGCCGGTTGCCTTTAAACCGGATCTCGAAGGTTTTCCGGAGAGTGATGATGATTATCTTTCACTGGAAGAAGTTCCGGTTATTGAAACCTGGAATGCTATGCTTGAAGCAAAAAAACAGGGATTGGTAAAGCATCTTGGCGTCTCAAATTTCAGTATTGAAAAACTGGAAGACCTGACTTCCAAAACCGATGATCCTCCCGAAATGAACCAGGTAGAGATGCATCCCTATCTCCAGCAAGATGAGTTGCTGAACTATTGTAAGGAGAATAATATCCATGTAACAGCATATTCACCTCTTGGCAGCGGCGACCGGCCTGATGCTATGAAAGCGGATGACGAGCCATCCCTGCTTGAAAATGAAGTAATCACAAGTATTGCAGTGAAACACAACGCAACACCGGGTCAGGTTCTAATCATATGGTCAGTGGAGCGTGATACGGCTGTGATTCCAAAATCTACCAACCCCGGCAGAATTCAGGAGAACCTGGCAAGTGCAGAGATTGAACTGGATGAAGAGGATATGTCGGAAATTGCCAAACTTGATAAACATTACAGATATGTACACGCTAAGTTTTTTGAAACGGAAAGTGACATGTATAGAAATATTTTTGATGATTAGACAACATCCAACATATTGTTAAAGTAATGAAAAAAATCAGTGCACCAACCGGATCGGACCTTCAATGTAAAAAATGGTTAATTGAAGCACCATTTCGAATGATTCAAAACAATCTCGATCCGGATGTTGCTGAAAATCCGGATGAGCTGATTGTC
>CAZFAJ010000059.1:0-1395 GCA_964517005.1 uncultured Balneolaceae bacterium
AGGCAATCCCGTTTAAGTGCGATGTAAGCGACGAAGACCAGGTAAAAGCGATGTTTAAAAAGGCTGTGGACCATTTTGGAACGGTGGATATTGTTGTTCCAAATGCCGGTATTCAAATTGATCATCCAACGCATGAAATGCCATTAAGCGCATGGCAAAAAGTGATTGATGTAAACCTTACCGGACAGTTTCTCTGCGCAAGAGAAGGAATTCGTGAATTTATACGAAGGGGAATGCGGCCTGAGATTTCGGCTGCTCTTGGTAAAATCATTCATATCAGTTCCGTGCATGAAAAGATTCCCTGGGCAGGGCACGCAAACTACGCCGCTTCGAAGGGAGCTGTCGTAATGCTGATGCAAACCTTGGCACAGGAGTATGCACCCATTAAAGTAAGGTCAAACAGCATAGCCCCCGGGGCAGTGAAAACACCTATAAACAGAGATGCGTGGGAAACACCGGAGGCCCTGAATAAACTGACGGAGCTTATTCCCTACAAACGCATTGGTGAACCGTCCGATATTGGATCTGCTGCCGTCTGGCTGGCATCGGATGAATCGGACTATATCAACGGCACCACTATTTTTATAGATGGCGGCATGACCTGCTATCCCGGATTCTCGGAAAATGGCTAAACCCAATTTAAAAAAAGAGTATGAAAACTGAAGAGCAAAAGAGACTTGACGCAAATTACGAAAGAAAAACCAACTGGCTGAAATGGGGGCCCTATTTAAGTGAACGCCAATGGGGAACCGTCCGTGAAGACTACAGTGAACACGGCGAAGCCTGGGACTATTTTCCCCACGACCATGCCCGAAGCCGTGTCTTTCGATGGGGCGAAGATGGTATTGCGGGTATTACCGATGATGATTGCAATCTCAATTTTAGCGTGGCCATGTGGAATGGCAAAGACCCGATCATCAAAGAGCGGCTGTTTGGATTGACCGGTCCTGAGGGAAATCATGGCGAGGATGTGAAAGAGCTGTACTATTATCTGGACAGTACGCCCACCCATTCGTATATGAAGCACCTCTATAAATATCCTCAAAGCCGGTTTCCATATGATGAGCTTGCCCGTGTGAACAGGGAGAAATCCATCGACGATCTTGAGTATGAGATCCTCGACACCGGTGTTTTTGATAACAATAAATATTTCGATGTGTTTACCGAATACGCCAAGGCGAATTCAGATGATATTCTGGTTAAAATTACGGTTGCGAACAAATCGGATGAACTAGCCGAAATTACAATGCTGCCCACACTCTGGTTTACCAATCTCTGGAGTTTCGGGCTGATGGATGAGCGCCCTTCATTAAAGCTGAAGAATCAGAAATCTGCGTACGCAGAGATAAAAGCGACTCATCCCAAGCTGAATGACTATCACTTTTACTGTGATGG
>CAZFAJ010000059.1:1495-10787 GCA_964517005.1 uncultured Balneolaceae bacterium
AAAGACAGTATCAATGATGCCGTTGTGAGCGGAGATTTTTCAGTTTTTGAGAATGTGGATGAAGGCTCCAAATTTTCGCCGCTTTACAAGTTTGAACTAAAAGGACATGAAAAAAGAGAGATCCGGCTGAGGCTTTCTAAAAAAAGACATGGCAAAAATCCCCTCAAAAAATCATTTGACATTGTTTTTGAAGAGAGGGAGAAAGAAGCCGATGAATTTTACGCTCAATTTAAATCAGGCGGAAATGAAGATCACAAAAACATACAGCGGCAGGCTTTTGCCGGCATGCTTTGGACCAAGCAATTTTATTATATTGATATTCCACAGTGGCTGGATGGTGATGAAGGACAAATCCCACCGCCCGAAAGCCGGAAATACGGTAGAAACTCGGACTGGAGAACCCTGAACAACCGGGATATCATCTCCATGCCCGACAAATGGGAATATCCCTGGTATGCGGCCTGGGATCTGGCCTTTCACTGTGTACCGCTGGCGATGCTGGATATGGAATTCGCCAAAAATCAGCTCATTCTGTTTCTCAGGGAGTGGTACATGAAACCCAATGGACAAATACCTGCTTATGAATGGGCATTTGGCGATGTGAATCCACCGGTACACGCCTGGGCCTGTATGCAGATTTATAAAATGGAAAAGGAGAAAACAGGCAAAGGAGATACTGATTTTCTGAAAAAAGTTTTCCAAAAGCTGCTGATCAACTTCACCTGGTGGGTCAACCGAAAAGATGAAAATGACAACAATGTTTTCGATGGCGGATTTTTAGGATTGGATAACATCGGGGTATTTGACCGCAGTGCCGAAATACCCGGCGGCGGACATCTTGAACAGGCTGATGCCACAAGCTGGATGGCCATGTATTGTTTGAATATGCTCGAGATGGCGCTTGAAATTGCCCAGGACGATCCGGTTGGATTCGAGGATGTAGCAACCAAATTCCTTGAACATTTCGTCTACATCGCGGAAGCAATCAATACCCTTGAATTGAAAAATGAGGGTTGCATTGATCATAATGATGGATTCTTCTATGATATACTTGTTATGCCAGATGGTGAACGTATCCCCCTAAAAGTGCGATCACTCGTTGGTTTAACCACTCTTTTTGCAACGCTTGAGGTGAAGGCAGAATATCTTGAAAATCTCCCGGATTTTAAAAGAAGACTGCAGTGGTTTAGAAAATACAGACAGAAAAATCAACGCTACCTTGTGATTGACTCCTTCGATGATGATGGCGATATGTTGCTTTCACTTGTATCTCTGGATCGTCTGCCCAAGGTGCTAAACCCATTGCTGAGCGAGGAAGAGTTTTTCTCTCCATATGGAATACGATCACTATCAAAACTGCATGAGCAACCATACGTAGTTAATATTCAAGGAGAGGATTTTGATTTACAGTATGAACCGGCCGAATCAAAAACCGGATTGTTTGGCGGGAATTCCAATTGGAGAGGACCGATCTGGACTCCTATGAATTATATGTTAATTCAGTCATTGAAAGAATTTCACCGTTTTTACGGGGACGAATGCCTTGTGAAGTGTCCATATGATGCCAACCAAAAGAAAAACCTTGAATTAATTGCTGAAGACATTTCCAAAAACTTAATCTCCATTTTTGAAAAGCAGGATGATTCTTCAAGGCCGGTTCATGCATTACACAATATCTACCAGGAAAACCCGGATTTCAACGATCTGATCTTGTTTTACGAATATTTCCACGGTGATAACGGGCGCGGCGTGGGTGCATCTCATCAAACCGGATGGACCGGCATCGTTGCTGAACTGATTGACCGTATTCACAATCACCCCGCAAAATAGGAGCTAATCATGCAAGAATCAGAATCGAAGGAATCACTGGCCTCCAAAGAGTGGATTGTAACAAACGGGCTCGGCAGCTATGCCTCTTCCACCATTCACGGCTGTAATACCCGCCGGTATCACGGGCTGCTTGTGGCTTCATTCAATCCACCAACAGATCGAAAGGTACTGGTTTCAAAACTGGATGAAACCGTTCATGTGAATGATCAAAGTTTTGAACTGGGAACGAACAATTACGGAGATGTGATCCATCCAAACGGCTATCAATATTTTTCATCTTTTGAGAGAAAACCTTTTCCAAAAACAACCTGGAAAAACGACCTGTTCAGTCTTTCTAAAACGGTGTTTATGGTACATGAA
This sequence comes from uncultured Balneolaceae bacterium, assembly GCA_964517005.1. Taxonomy (GTDB): domain Bacteria; phylum Bacteroidota; class Rhodothermia; order Balneolales; family Balneolaceae; genus CAYVBJ01. The sequence goes on from CAZFAJ010000059.1 coordinate 3,686, forward strand.
AGGAACACAACCGTGGTCGGCTACAAAAATGAGGGAAAAAGAGACATACTTCTTGAACTGAACCCGCTGCTAAATTATCGGGATTATCACGGGCTGATGCATCAGAATCCCCAAACCGATTTTTATAATGAACCTGAAGAGGGGTATATCACCGTGTATCCCGAGTATGGATCAGACCCGGTTTATATCACGCATGTCGGAGAGTTTGAGCCGGAATCGACATGGTTCAAGAATGTTTTTTATGAAAAAGAAGCCTATCGCGGTCTGGATGCATCTGAGGATATGTGTTCAATTGGTACCATTCGAATTCGCCTAAAAGCGGGCCAAACAACTTATATTTCACTTACACTTAGGGAGACAGCGAAAAATCAAAATTTTGGCCAGTGGCAGAAGAATGAGGAAGAGAGGCTGAGCGGCCTGCGTACCTCCGATGATGAATTCATCAATGATCTTTTAGTTTCCGCCAATCAGTTTATTGTGAAAAGGAATTCCACAGGCAGTCATTCGTTACTCGCGGGATATCACTGGTTTACTGATTGGGGACGGGATACCATGATCGCCATGATTCCGCTCTGTATAGAGACCGGAAAACAGGAAGTGAGCAAATCAATCATCCAAACATTCCTCAAATATCTCGATAAAGGGATGCTGCCAAATCGTTTTCCGGATTCGGAAACCGACGAGCCGGAGTATAATACGATTGATGCCACCCTTTGGCTTTTTGTAGTACTGTACAAATACTATCAGCAGTTCGGTGATGCAGATTTTATTGAAGAGACAATGGATGATCTTTCCGATGTTGTTCGATATCACATTGAGGGAACCCGGTTTAATATCCATCAGACCAAAGATGGATTTATTTTTGGCGGAGAAGGAATTTCGCAGCTCACCTGGATGGATGCCCGGGTAGGAGATAAAGTGGTAACACCGCGGCACGGATGCCCGGTTGAGATACAGGCTCTCTGGTATAATGCCCTGAAGATCTACTCAGACTTTGAAAAAATTACCGGTAAGAAAACAGAACTCTCCAAAACCGTTAAAGAATCGGCGCAAAAACTGAAGAAAAATTTCAGTGAGTTTTTTCTGAATCAGGATGGATACCTGAACGATGTTATCATACCGGGTGAAATGTCTGATGATACCATCCGGCCAAACCAGATTTATGTATTAAGCCTTCCCTTCAGGCTTCTGAATAAGAAACAGGAAAAAGGTGTCCTCAATGTTGTTACGAAAGAGCTTTACACGCCTTATGGATTACGGACGCTGAATAAAAACCATCCTGAATTTAAATCTATCTATAAAGGCGATGCGTGGGAGCGCGATCACGCTTACCATCAGGGTACGATATGGCCCTTTTTACTTTCGGATTACTTTATCGCCTGGCTTCGTATTCAGGGTAAAAATTCCAAAAATCGCTCAAGCATCGGGAAAGAGATGCAGCCATTAAAAAAGCATTTTTACGAACATGAATGTATTCACGGGGTGTCAGAAATTTTTGACGGCGGGGAGCCCGGCGAGGGACGCGGAACGATACAGCAGGCGTGGTCAACCGGTGCGCTTTTAAAAATTGCAAAGCTTGCCTCAGGCGAGTCGAAATAGGAAAACGAAGAAAGACGTTAGGAACAGATGAAGGCAAAAAAAATAATCTCAATCTACATAAGCGGCTTCATGACGGGAGTGGCGCTCATCATGTTCCCCGGGGCCGGCAGCATTTTAACAGACCCGGCGTTTCATGGATTTACAGGTGGTCAGTTTGGAAGTATTTTTACGCCCCAGATTATTATGGCCATTCTTTCATCTCTGCTGGCTCCCAAACTTGCCGATAAAATAAGCATGAAGAAGGTGTTGCTAACCGGAATAGCTGCTTCGTTTATATCGATGTTGCTTTTAGGTGCCAGCCACTGGCTTATCGAATATCAAATGGTAGCTTATGGCATCATTCTCTTATCAACAGCTTTTCTTGGAACCGGTTTTGGATTTTCAATCACCGCGCTGAATCCGTTTGCCTACCAGCTTTTTAAAGGGAAAGAGTCGTCGGCTGTTACAGGGCTTCATTTTTTCCTTGGAATCGGTACGGCTACATCCCCATTGCTTGTTAGCTATTTTACAGGACTTTCAATGTGGTGGGGAGCCCCGTTTTTAGCTGCGGCCATTCTGTTTTTTCTTTTCGTATTTACATTAGCGTTACCGCTGGAGCTAAAAGAATCTCTTCAGGAGAAAGAAGCGAAAGCCAATGGGTTTAAAGTCCCCGCCCGTCTCTGGATATATGTGGTTGCCGTATTTTTCTATGGCGCATGCGAAGCCACGTTTGGCAGCTGGGGTTCGGTATTTCTGGAGCAGGAGGGAGGCCTTTCAGTGGCTAAAGCGTCGCTCGGATTATCTCTGTTTTGGGGATTTGTTGCCGTGGGAAGAGTTCTGTTTGCACTGTTTGCGCTCAGGTTCTCAACACGACTGCTGTTCATGTTCACCCCGTTTATACTGGCTACGGTTTTCTTTTTTACCCCGCTGGCAGATACGGAAATACTCTACCTTGTGGCAATGGCTGTAGGCGGTTTGGCAATCTCCTTTCTGTTTCCGCAGTCGGTAAGTGCCTCTACAGATGAATTTCCACAGCATTCAGCCGAGGTTTCCGGTTTTATGGTGGCAGCACTTCAGCTTGGTTTTGGATTTAGCGCCAATGTGATAGGATTTTTTAGCGAGATGTATTCACTGACGGTTCTTTTTCAGATTTCAACGGTGTATGCTGTTCTGTTTGGGGTTCTCATCGTCTATCTTTTCCGGACAGCTGATAAACCAGTTGGAGAGCCAATTCCCGCAGAAGCTTGATCTGGAAAAATCTCATTTCAGAATCACGGATTTTTTAAAGCATATCTCAATCGGTGTCAATCCGAAAATCCGCGTTCCGGGATTCTAAATAACCTCAATCAATACATCTGTCTTTGGGATCAATTGCCCAAACGAAACAGGGTCTAAGCCATGAGCGTGAAATAAAGCCTCTACTTCATCTGTGGAATCTTCATCAACGGCAATCAAAAGCCCCCCGCTTGTTTGAGGATCGCACAGAATCATTTTATCAGATTCATTTTTCAGTTTTATCTGGTCGCCGTAACTCTCCCAATTTCGGTGAGTGCCACCCGGAACGCAGTTTTGGATGATATAGTTGTAGGCTTCCTGAAAAACCGGAACCTTATTGAGTTCAATTCGGGCGGATAGACCACTGCCTTCACACATTTCACTTAAGTGCCCCAGAAGGCCAAATCCGGTAACATCGGTCATCGCTTTTACCCCGCCAATATCTGCCAGTTGGATTCCGATTCGGTTTAAAACCACCATGGAGTCTGGCGCAATGCTTGCATGCTCAGGCAGTATTTTTCCTTGTTTCTGAGCGGTAGAAAAGATTCCCACACCCAGAGGTTTGGTTAAATAAAGCCGGCATCCGGCCGCGGCCGTATCATTTCGTTTCAATTTCGTAAGTGGCACGCGGCCTGTCACCGCAAGCCCAAAAATAGGCTCAGGGCTGTCGATACTGTGTCCGCCCGACAGCATAATACCGGCCTCCGCGCACGTAGACCTGGCACCTTCGAGCACATCCCTTGCAACGTCCGTTGAGAGTTTATTGATCGGCCATCCGAGAATGGCGATGGCTATCATCGGTTCACCCCCCATGGCATAAACATCGCTTATTGCATTAGTGGACGCAATTTTGCCAAACGTGAACGGATCATCTACAATGGGCATAAAAAAATCCGTTGTGCTGATAATCGCGGTTCCGTCACCGATATCATAGACGGCGGCATCGTCGCGGCTTTTGTTTCCTACAATCAGGCGGCCATCATCAACAACGGGCTGGCTGGATACCAGCATTTTTGATAAAACGGCGGGTGAGATTTTACACCCGCAACCGGCCCCGTGGCTATATTGTGTTAATTTTATGTCTGACATATTCTTTGGCTTTATTCAGGATGGTAATTGCGTTTTGCCTGTGATTAACTTCCGGCAGTTTAATGCGCAGTATCTGTTCCGGATCCCGTTTCTTCATACTGCGAAGGTAATACTTATCATAATAAACCAGTGTAATGAGCGCAACTTCTGCGTAATTTTCATTCTTCAAAGAGCTGATAGCCTTTTTTTTACGTAATCCGCCAAGTCTCTTTGAAATTCGGCGGATTGAGCCGGCAAGTTCTTCGTTATCGCAGTTTGCATACTCAGAAACCAGGTGACCGGCGCGCTCTGTTTTGGGAATATCTGCAAAATAGAGAACAGCCTTACTCTTCTGGTTGTAAAAGGGCATGGGAATTTTAACTGATCCAATATTATGACTCTCATCCTCAATCCATATTGGCTTTTCCCTGTCTAATATTGAGATTTCGCTGTGAAGATTGTTTTCAAACTGTTCTGTTGTAGGCTGCTCTCCCTGCCCTATGCCTCCAAATGCGGAACCTTTATGATTTGCAAGGCCTTCTAAATCTACAATTTGTTCACCCATCTTCTGTAGCTCATAAAGCATATATGTTTTTCCGCTGCCGGTGTAACCGCCAAGAACATTCAGATTCAGTGGCTCACCAAGCTCCTTCAGAACAAAATTGCGATATGCTTTATAGCCGCCCGTGATTAGTTTTATGTGATGAAATCCATTTTCTGCCAGATGTTTGCCAAAAGCACGGCTTCTCATCCCGCCGCGCCAGCAGTGCACAATCGCATTGCCGCAAGGTGCTACATCAAACGATCGGGTAATGAACCATTGCAGCTTGGGCTTTACGTAGCTGTAACCCAGTTCAGTGGCCTCTTCCTGAGATTTTTGTTTGTAAGCCGTGCCTATAATTGCCCGTTCTTCATCCGAAAAGAGTGGGATGTTTACAGCGCCGGGAATGTGACCGCTTTTAAACTCACCCGGAGACCGTACATCAATAACAGAGGCTGAACTCTTGTATGCTTCTTCGAAGGATACTTCTGAAATCATAATGAAAAGTACAGCTTTTTATGCAGCATTAACACTGGTTGTATGTTAGTAAATGTATGCAACATCGGGAAGGGCCTTTTTCGTTCTCATGATTCAAATATAGAGAAACTGCCATGCAGGTCTAAGTTCCGGAATTGTCCGGTGAGTAGGATATGATCGGAAATGAGATTTAGTTATAAGTCCGGCCGGTGGTTAGAAAAAAAGGTTGAGAAATAAAGTGACGTACGGTAACCGGGATGAAATCATAGAGGCGGCTGTATCAAAACCCTGACAAAGAACCTATACAGCAATTGATCAAAAGCCGATATTGTTTGATCATAGTAAACCGTCTTAGCCAAACAATTAATTCCTGTTGGATGAATGCAAACATATTACTTCTTCAGTTCCGTTAGAAATTTACAGGTACTGATGGTAAATTATATTTCTTGCGTTTAATCCTATAACCAAAAAGATCTCTATAAAAAAACAGAGGTTTAAAACGATGTTGATCTTCAGCCTGCAAGGGGATCAGCTTGTCCAGCTTTTCAGCGCCCTTAGCTTCGGGGTTTTCTTCTCCTGGTGCTGATGCATACGGTTATACAAGTCGTTGATAATATCTATAGCCTCCAATACATATGGGCCTTTATTAAGCATTACGCACTCGGCACGTACGCTCATAGCGGCATCGGTGATTTCTGCCCGTGAACGGATTCCTTTCTTCACAAGGCGTTCAAGCACTTGAGTGGCCCAGATTACTGGTACGTGGGCTGCTTCGGTAAGCCAAAGAATCTCCTCCTGGATTTCTGCAAGTCGTTCAAATCCAATTTCAACGGCTAAATCGCCCCGTGCAATCATCACACCAAAAGGGTGTCGTCCGGCTGCTCGTACGATGATATCCGGCAAATTGTGCACTGCCAGGGATGTTTCAATTTTTGCCACGATGGGAATTTGTGACGGATTTTCGACCTGCCGGGAAAGCGCATCTTCCAGTGTTCCAATATCGTCGGATGTCTGTATAAATGAGTATCCGATAATATCGGAATGCTCAGTAATGAAATCGAGATTGACCAGATCGTTTTCCGATAGAGGCGATATGTTAAGTTCGGTATTCGGAAAATTTAGCCCCTTTTCTGATACCAGTTTCCCCCCTTTGGGACCGGTATGTTCCACAAGTAGTATCGCCCCTTCATCTGTAATAGCGTCAACAACTGTACCTATCTTTCCATCGTCAATCCAGACCTCCGCGCCTTTTTGCAGTGTGTCAAAAACTTGGGGTATACTGCAAATCGCTTTAAATTTTGTCGATTGTGATGCTTCCTGCTTTTTACAAAGCAGGATTTGGTCGCCGCAAAAAACCCTTTTCTGTTCCTCCGGCACAGCTACGTCAAGCAGTCTTGCCTTGGGTCCGGCCAGATCCATCATGATTCTGCAGCTGCTCCCGGTCTTTCGTGATGCATCGTGTATATGTTGAACCATTTGCATCCAGATAGTTTCATCATCATGCGCGCAGTTGATACGGGCAATATCCATACCCTTGCGGAGCAGATTTACGGCTAAATCGGGATCGGTTGCCGCTTCAGTCGGCAGGGTTACCATGATACGCGTTTGTGATGGATTCGATGCGGTGCCAAGAACGGCATCAATCCGTTTTTGCAGGATGCGCTCACCACGCAGCATAGCTCGGTAGGGTGGGTGTGCATAGTAAGCGTGATCTGGAAATTCGCATATATGGGCAAGTGAGGCAATGACGGAATCGAGAGTAGGCATCACTTTCGATTCAAGCCGGCCCAGTGATGAAAGTCCCAATGGTGACAACTCCAGCTGCAATTCTCTCAGTTCATGTTCCCGCAGTGCAAGATAGTGCGCCAGATTCATGCCGCTGCATAAAAACTGCCTCCGCCTGATCCATGGCCGCCACGCCTCGAATCGTGAACGTCCGTCAAGGTCTACCCTGTTGCGAAGGTGTATGAGGCGCTCCAAAAGCTCCCTTTGCCTTTCGGTCTGTTTTTCATTTTGCCCCCTGTTTTTGGATAATCCTGTCATAAAATGTACCAGTTGCATTATGCTATAATTCATGATAACGGATAACAGAGATAAACCTTTTTAATAAATTGTTAAGATTATTTCAGCATTGTATGATATGATACACCTTTATGTCAGAGC
>CAZFAJ010000059.1:10887-18147 GCA_964517005.1 uncultured Balneolaceae bacterium
AAATTGTTAAGATTATTTCAGCATTGTATGATATGATACACCTTTATGTCAGAGCCACTCTGTCGGCCTTTTGATTCTCATTTCAGCTATAGATCTGCAGTGAGATCAGGATCCCGAGTCAATCAGATTTGGCTGATGCGTTGGGAAAGAGAAATTATGTTGAGTTTTGAGTGTTTAGCACGAAAAGAGCAGTTTCTACCGATAGGTAGTCCCTAACGGGATAACTTTGCAAAACCCCAATCACCTGAACCACAATTCTACTCCACTTTTATGATCATAGAAGGTCTTACTACACTCATAACCACCTTTTTCTCACTTTTATCATCGGATTGGCCGGTAATTGTACAGTTATAATCCTGTTTTTTGGCTTTATCTTTTATTTTTAGTTTGTGAACTTTATTATCACCCGGAACGGTAAAGGGAAAATCACTCGATATGTCCGGGTCCTGATCTCCGCAATCAACTGTGTAGGTATTTCCATCGGTTGATTTAAACCGGATATGTTTACCTTTTTTTATCGAAACCTGGTTTTTACTGAACTTGTTATCACTGATATCTACATTTACTGACATGATTCATCACCATTTTTTATTTATCTGGATCCAGCCAATCAGGTTTTGATTCAGATGAAGCGGTTCATTTTTATTGGAACTGATCATGCTTCTGACGAGGGTTTGTGAAGGATTAAACTTATCCTGATCGACCAATGTAATATCGCCCTGTTCGGCTGCTATGGAACGGATCGATTTACCGATAATCGAACGCATGATCTTTTCACTGTCGAGGCTGCCGCCAATGGATAATGCCAGATTATTGAGAATAGCTAATTCATCCACTGCCCGCCGAAGCCGGATGTTCTCTTCACTCAGGCGTTTGATTTCTGAGTCAGACTTGGAGAGTCCCTTTTTTTCTCTAAACAAAACTAAATGTTTTTAAAATGAGATGAGTAGTACAAAAATACGTTTCATGGAAATCAAATCTTTTTCTTATTTCGATAAGAAATTTATCTATGAAACAACATTTGCTATATAGAATCTCCGGGCAACCGAATGCAGATTCTGCATTCGGTTACTCATATTCGAAGATTTTCATGAGAAATTTATTCCCAGGTACTGAACAGTAATTCAGCAAAATATGCACGCGGATTTTTACAGCTTATAACAGAACCTAATTTCTGCTCATACTCTTCACCGACTTTGTAAAAGTTTTGCGCCATGTTCCCTCTGTGCTCAAAACTTTGCCACCATAGAGTAGTCATAAAATCATATTCAACATCCTCAAAACCCAGGTAGGGTTCCTGCAGGTGGATTCCGTAGCCGCCCATATCATTCTCCTGAACCATTTCAGCAGCCTCTTTATGTAATTCAACTACATAGTCCATTGAAACTCCGTCATTCAGCTTGCAATCTGATATTTGTACGGGAAAGCGGTTGTCCATTGTTTCATTTTCCCGAAGATCGTTGACTACGATGCGATCCATTGTCGCATAAGTAACTCTGCAGGTGTGAGGATCATTTTCATTCTCTTCATCGATGTACTTGTTTACATAGTTTCCGTACTCCTTATAGAGTTCTTCACCATTTGGCCACTCGCCAACCAAAACGTGTGTAAATTCACGTTCTCCTGCCATCAAAGGTCTCATCAGGTATTGATTGTATTTACTTCCATCTGCCCTGAGTTTATCTTCATACTCTTTGGCATCGTTTATTACATCTGCAAATGTAAAGCCCTCATTTAAATTACAGATGATGTACTCCATACGGACATTTTCGTCAGTTTCCTGAGCATTCACATTCATTGCCAGGAAGGGAAGGATCGTAAGGAGAAGGGTTGAGATTATTACGTTTTTCATATGTATTGTGATTAATTATATGACAGTTTATGTTTTTGGGATCATAGTCGAAACGGTACTCCTGCGCACTCCAAATGCTTAACCGGCTACTGTATTGAAAAAAGTTTTCATACAGCCCCAAAATTAAACAGTGTTGTAAACGGACTCGATTAAATCCCTGAAGAAGAATAGCCGATTACTGAAGATATGTCTTGTACTATTTGCGCATATATTTGGATTTTTCGCGCAAATCTTATTTTAAAGTGTGATGTCACAGAATGGTTTTCGGAGCCGGCTATGTAATACCAAATATATTATGTGAAGCATGCATGCAGCATTTTTGCCGCTATCATTTCCATAAGCATGTTGGATACAAGGTTATGAAACAACAAAAGGCAGAATTTTGTTGTCAGATCAGTCCAAAACACTTTATTATTTAGAAGATGAAAACTATCATCCTGCTTTTAATTTTTTTAGCAACAATAAGTCAAGTCAATGGAGCGGAATTTATGAGTATAAAACAAAATCCCTGTAACTCTGAAAGGAAGATCTCACTGGATGATTACAAATGGAAAAACCGGGTTGTGGTTCTCTTTGCAACAGATGCCGAAAGTGACCTTTACCAATCACAAATGGATAAATTTGAATCTCTGGAATCCGGAATAAAAGACAGAGATCTGCTATTTATATCAATATTTGAAGAGGGCTGTTCGGAAATTAACAGTAAGTCAATTTCCGATAAGTCCGCAGCTTCTATAAGAAAACAACTGAGGAAAGGAAAAGACCCTTTCCAAATCGTTCTAATTGGGAAAGACGGAACTGTAAAACTTCAAAGGAATGAAATTTTATCACCTGATGAACTTTTCGACATTATTGATCAAATGCCGATGCGCCGCCGTGAGATGAAAGAGGGCCTTTGAAAAACACTTCTGTTTTTGTTTTTTCTGAAGATTGCTGTTAAAAATTTTCCTGATCTACGTCTTTGATGAATTGTATCATTCCCTTCATATATGTTTCCTGATCATCATACATGGCTAAGTGACTTCCTTCGGGGCAATGCAGGTATTTGCCATGTTTAACTTCAGAAGCCATCCATTTCATATGATCCGGATCCATGGTATCGTGTGCGCCTCCGATGGTTAGTGCAGGCACGTTGATTTTGTGGAGATCCTGTTTTCTGTCCCAATCCTTTAATTTTGCATCTCCTGCAACCCCAAATTCACTGGGACCCTGCATTGTTACGTAGAGGTCTTCATTGATGTTGGCAAACGCACGGTTCACAGGATCGGGCCAGCTGTCCAGCGGCATCCGTAAAACATGGCGCGGATAAAAATGTGTGTGGATTAACTCGCTGTACCTGGGATTCGAAAATTCATGGTTGGCTTCCAGGTTTTTGATTTCAGATAAAACGTCCGGGTCGAGTTTTGGCCCCAAAACCTCTTCGGCGTATTGAATGTAATCGGGAATGGAAGACATCATATTGGAAATAATCAGGCCTTTTAGATTTTCCTGGTATTGAAGGGCATATTCCATGGCAAGAATACCGCCCCAGGATTGCCCGTACAGGTAGAAATTATCATGGTTCAGCTTGAGAGCCAAACGCACCTGTTCAACTTCATCTACAAACCGTTCGACATCCCAAAGCCTTTCGTCGGATGGCTGATCACTGTAAAAAGATTCCAGCTGATCGTAATAATAGTATTCAATTCCGGCATAGGGCAGGTAAGAGTCGAAGCATTCAAAATACTCGTGAGTGGCACCCGGGCCGCCATGGAGTAACAGTACCTTCGCATCCGGACTATTTCCGACTCTTTTTGTCCATACGTTGAAATCGCCTGCAGGTGTCATGACAGGAATTTTTCTTACGCCGCCGCTCAGTTTGTCATCGCGGTTTGAATAGTCCAGGTAGTGGTTTGTTTTATGACTCATATCCGTTTTTTTATTTTGAAAATCATCAATATTTATAGTAATAAATAAATACCAAATAATGCAGCTAAAAAAAAGCGAAGCAGCAATTCCAAGAACAACATAAGCACCTTTGGCCATCAGCTGCGGTTTACAAAGTGGGTTTTTCCCGGAACACTATTTTGTACAACTCCCTTAACCACAGCCTGTTTGCCATAATAGTTGTTAATGGCGTCAGTGGCATAGTAGAGCTTTTGCATTTTTTCATCTTCCGTGAAAAAAAGTTCAAGTTGTTCTATCTGCTGCATTTCAATGGTATGAAGACCGACCCCGCGTATTTTTTGTCCGTTGCGCAAGGCGCGCTGCAAAAGGGTTAGCGCCTGAGGGAGGCAGTTGCCGAGTACGTAGTCATCCAGATTGGTGTAGCCGGGAGTATTAAAGGCAAACGTCACACCGTCCCAGCTTACATCCTGGTACCGGATATGGCAGGCCCATTTCCGGGCTTTCCTTTCATATCCGCGAAGGCGGTAACAGACCTGCCGTACGGCCTTTACGATTTCTGCCCGCACCTGGTCAATATCTGTAGTCCAGTCAGAGAAGGTGTGCATGTAGCTTACTTCATCAGGAACATGATCTGTATTGTCGAGAACCCTGGCTTTATCCTGGCCTGCTGCCATTTCATAGAAGAGACGTCCCTGCATTTCGCCAAAAATTTTCTGAAAGACTCCCGGCCCATGTTTCATGGCATCTGCAATGGTGATTACTCCATAATGCTGCAAGCGAGCAAATCTGCGGCGCCCGATTCCCCAGATTTCATCGAGTGAGAGTTTGTAGAGATGCTGTGCCGCATCATCCTGGTTCAGGATGAAAACTTCACCGTTCGGTTTTCGCAGATCGGATGCCAGTTTGGAATAGGTTTTGGAAAAGGCCACACCAACGGAACAGACAAGGCCCAGGCTTTCGTAAATTTGCTTTTTAAGGCGGCTGACAAATTGTGCGATTGCCTTTTGTGAATGGCCCTTCAGAAATGTTACATCCATGAAATACTCATCCATTGAGTATTTTTCGATGTCGGGTGCAAAGTCTTCCATAATTTCCCGCAGGCTTGCACTGATACCTTTATACTTGTCGTAGTCGATTTGCATAAAAACCAGGTACGGACATATCTGGTGCGCTTCAAAAGCACTCATTGCGGTTTTGATGCCGAGCTGTCGCGCTTCATAACTGGCTGTAGCCACAATACCGCGTGGTGTGCCGTCCGGTTTGCGCCACCCGCCCATGGCAACCGGGAGGCCGTACAGATTGTATGCAAGCTGCTCTACCTGCGCATAAAAACAGTTCATGTCGAGATGCAGATACAGCCGGGGGCGAAGGCTGGTATGCTGATGATCTTTTGCCACACTGCTGTAAAGTGTGATACGATGCACATCCTGTTCAAGGTCGTAATTTTGAGGCTTTTTGAAAGACATAATAAAAACTACACAATTTACACATATATCACACATATAAATTGAAAATACTGTAGTTCTGATCCGGAAAGATGAAAGAAGATTCCGATGAAGAGTTTATAAGATCAATTATTTGTAATATTATAAACAGGAAAGAATGAATGATGGAGAACGAGCTTAAAATTTTATGGGATCTGCTCACGGCATTTGGCGTTGGGTTACTGATTGGAATTGAACGCGGATGGAAAGGCCGTGTTAAGGAAGAAGGGGACAGGGTTGCGGGAATACGCACCTTTGCTCTCACCGGAATACTTGGAGGGATCATAGGAAGGTTGTCGGTTTCAATGGGTGACTGGCTGGTGGCGGCCGCGTTTTTGTCATTTGCGGCTGTGGTAGCTATCGCACATTTTGTCGGAGCGAGAGAAAGTGAGGACATTGGATTTACAACATCAGTTGCACTGCTCATAACGTTCAGCCTGGGGGTATGGGCCGCTTTCGGAAGTCATATTTACGTATTTAGTGTAGCAGTACTTGTTGTGGCTCTTTTGGGTTATAAGCCTGAAATCCACAATTGGATAAAAAATATTGAAACGAAGGAGATATATGCCGGTATAAAACTCCTCATCATTTCGGTTATTCTGCTTCCGTTGCTCCCCGATCAGGGATACGGCCCTTTTGAAGCATTGAATCCATATTGGCTGTGGTGGATGGTTGTATTGATCACGGGCCTTTCATTTGTCGGATATGTAGCCATATCACATTTCGGTGATCAAATCGGGGTTTTACTCACTGCGCTGACAGGAGGGCTTGCATCATCCACAGCTGTAACATTGAGCCTGGCTCATATGGCAAACCGGACACGTGTATCAAATATTTTTATGGCGGGTGTATTGATTGCATCGGCTATTATGTTTATCCGGGTATTGATTGAAGTGGCTGTTGTTAACGCAAAACTGCTTAACATGCTATGGCTTCCGCTGTTGGTAATGTTTGTTTGTACCCTGTTAGGAATAGCTTGGTTGTGGAAATCAAGCGGCGGAAAAGATGAAGAAGAGAAACCGCCCCTGAAACTTGAGAATCCTTTTCAAATTAGCACGGCATTACAATTTGGTATTCTGTTAGGGTTCGTACTTCTGCTGGCAGAAGCTATGAAGGAGTGGTTTGGTGATGAAGGAATCTATGTTTTGTCTGTTGTATCCGGCCTGATGGATGTAGATGCCATAACACTTTCACTTTCAAAAATGGCAATGGAAGAGTTAACGGAACACGTTGCAGTAATAGGAATTATACTTGCTTCAATAACGAATACACTTGTAAAAGGGATGATGTTTGCATTTATTACCAATATTAAAATAGCTGCAAAATTATTACTCATCATGACAGGAATTGGTGCATCCGGTATTCTTACAATTTTAATTATGGGATAGTTTACGAACTGATGAACGGAGGCGACAAAAATGCGGAATACTTCACATCACCTGTTTTACCACAGCCATGGATTTTCTGATTTCAGCTTCGGAATCTGTTTAAAATCAGCAGTATTTCTGGTTAACAGTATCAGCTTATATTTCAAGGCAGTGGCCGCTGAAATCAATTAAAATATTGGAATCGATCAGATATCTCTTTCCCATTCTTTCCGGCTGTTTTCAATATGTTGAAGCAGTTCACGGGCTTTTGTTTTTGAGATGCATCCCGCATAATCAGATGGGTTTTTATCCGATGGCTTCTTTTTAAGAATGGTTTCAATTCTGGATAGAACAGACTCTCTTTCTTCTTGTAAGATTTTTTCTATGATATGTAATTTTCTGGCTTTAGCTTTGTGCAATACCAGCCGGGGGCTTCCGACAGCTATTATTGGTGGGTTTCATACGGCCAGCCCGGCCGGGTGGACCTGGTGTGTTCCAACACCACCACCAGCCAGTACACCGATGCCAACTACATCTATCGGATTTCATCCGAAAGTTCAAAAATCAAGCCGTTTCGCATATTTTCATATGTTTATGCAAATCGGCCTGAAGCTTTTTCCTTTTGAGGCGCGGGTAATTTTCCAGAATCTTCTTTTCAGTTTATCTGTTT
>CAZFAJ010000060.1:0-6590 GCA_964517005.1 uncultured Balneolaceae bacterium
AGCTGTCGGCGTTCGGCTGTCAGAGGCTGATAGCTGAGGGCTGACAGCCGAAAGCTAAAAACCATGCTTAAAAACTATATCAAAATCGCCATACGTAACCTCAGGAAAAATCCGGGGTACTCTTTTATTAATATCGCCGGACTGGCAACCGGACTGGCTGTATGCCTGATAATCGGGCTTTATGTTCAAAGTGAGTTAACGTATGACCGTTTTCATGTCAATGGGGAGCGTATTTATCGGGTAATTCAGGAAGAGACAGAAGATATTGGATTGGCGTGGTCCGGTCCGCAAATGGGACTAAAACTTCAAGAGGATTTTCCGCAAATTGAAACTATCATGCGGGTTATTGATGGTGGCAGTGGTTATGGCTCACGAGCACTCATCAGCTATGAAGACAAGAGTGAAAGCAGAATAATGCGATTTAATGAAGATGAATTTCTATATGCCGATCCGGAATTCTTCAATTTTTTTACATTCTCCCTTATTAGGAGATCTGCAAATGAAGTTTTGAACAGGCCTGGTACAGTCGTTATTACAGAATCTATTGCCGGGAAGTATTTTCAAAATAGTGATCCAATTGGCAAGACGCTTCTGTTGAATAATCGATATCCGCTGGAAGTAACGGGGGTAGCTGCCGACCCACCGGAGCATTCCCATTTACAATTCAATTTTGTTACTTCATACCGAACGTTTTATGCCATTCAAAATATACCCGGAGAAGTGAACAGTTTTTGGTGGCCGCCTACTCATACTTATTTAAGATTGCAAAACGGTGCTTCAGCGGCGCAACTTAATGAACAATTACCCGGCTTTGCTAAGCGTCACCGGGATGCCGACGATGCATCCCGTCTTACACCGAAGCTGCAACCGCTATCTGAAATATGGCTGGGCCCGGATTACAGGGGAGAACAGCAGGCAGGTGGTTCGATGACCTATATCCTTCTTTTTTCGGCTGTTGCGGTCTTCATCCTCATACTTGCCTGCGTCAACTTTGTGAACCTGTCAACTGCCCGGGGCGTCAAACGGGCCAAAGAAGTCGGCGTACGTAAAACAGCTGGTGCATTCCGAACTCAGCTTATTACCCAGTTTCTTATCGAGTCGGTTTTTTTCAGTATTGCCGCAATGTTCATGGCGTTCCTGATGACTGAATTGCTATTACCCATTTTCAATAACATTGCCCTCAAAGAAGTAACCATCCCGTATGAAAACGGAACATTATGGACGTTAGTCTTAGTGGTTATTATCATGACAGGATTAGGTGCAGGAGCGTATCCGGCTCTATTTCTTTCCGGATTTCGTCCTGCATTGGCAATTAAAAGCACAGCTGGACAATGGGCCAGGGGTGCCGGATTACGAAAAGGACTGGTGGTATTCCAATTTACTATTTCCATGGTACTTATAGCGGGCACGGCTGTGATTTACCAACAACTGCGTTACACGTCCGAAGCAAGAATGGGCTTTGATGAAGATCATGTAGTGGTTCTTCCCGGTACCGGCCTTTCAGGAGGAGATGAGGGTTCCCGGTATGAAACACTGCGATCGGAAATGCTGAACCAGTCTGGAGTTATGCAGGTAACTGCCGGCAGCGACCATCCCGGGCAAAATACCGCAAGTATATATGTCTGGGAGATTGATGGGTTACCCGATGATGGGAATCGTCAGTTCCCTGCGCAATTTGTCGGCGATGACTTCTTCCAAATGCTTGAAGTCGAAATGTTGGCAGGGAGACCCCTGCGTGCCACTGATCCCGCAGATATTGGAATTTCTCGTTTGCGAACGAACCAGGATATTCAGACTGAAATCCTGGAAAACCGGGCTATTGTAATTAATGAGACCGCTGCAAACAGATTCGGATGGACACCTCAGGATGCGCTCGGAAAGCAGATACGCCTGTATGTAGAGGAGGGAAATAATATCTACCAGGATTACCGCGGTAATGTGGTTGGAGTTGTAGAGGATTATCACACAAGATCTCTCTATGAACCTATAGAACCGGTCGCCTATATGGCGGCGCAAAATCCCATTGGTGATTATCTATCATTAAGACATATCCTCATAAAACTCAAACCGGGTAATATGCAGCAGGCTATGCAATCGCTTGAACAGACCTGGAAAAGAGTGGTACCTGAACGCCCTTTTGAAGCTGTATATCTGGATGAAACGATTGACAATCTTTACCGTAGTGAGATTCGGATGGGAAAACTGATTACGGCATTTACAATTCTCGCCATGTTCATCGCATGTCTCGGCCTGTTCGGGCTGACAGCTTATGCAGCCGAAAGCCGAACAAAGGAAATTGGAATCCGGAAGATACTCGGGGCCACAGCTTCACAAATTATTGGCCTTTTATCGGTTGATTTTATAAAACTGGTTTTGACCGGTATTCTTATTGCTATTCCAATTACATGGTATGTTATGAATTTATGGCTGGCGGATTTTGCCTACCGGATAGAACCCGGGCCAGGTATTTTCATACTTGCAGGTGGTGCAGCTATTCTTATCGCCTTGTTAACAGTAAGCTGGCAATCGATAAAGGCAGCTTTGATGAACCCGGTGGATAGTTTAAGAAGTGAATAAATAATAACCATCAGCTCACAGCTTTCAGCCGTCAGATTAGGCGCACTGAAAGCTGACTGCTGATCGCTAAAAGCTTAAAAAATATGTTTAAAAACTACTTTAAAATCGCTTTTCGGAATCTCACGAATCAGAAAATGTATTCCATCATTAATATAGCAGGCCTTGCTGTGGGAATTGCCGTCTGTTTTATCATATTTTTATGGATTCAGGATGAGACAAGCCACGATGCCTTTCATGAGAATGCGGAACGTATTTATCGTCCGATTTGGGATGCCAAATTCGGTGATAATGAGTGGTTATTTCCGACCATCCCAATTCCGGTTGGTGAAACCCTGGAAAGTGAATTTCCTGAAGTAGAACTGGTGACAAACCTGGTTTCAAACAACTCAAGATTTATTCGATCAGGGGATGAATTTATAGAGCAGGATGGGGTTATCTTTACAGATCCGGAGTTTTTTGACGTGTTTACAGTCAATTTCATTTCCGGTAATCCGGAAACGGCTTTGACAGTGCCCAATAGTGTAGTTTTGACAGATGAAACGGCACAACGGTTTTTTGGTGATCAAAATCCGGTAGGACAAACACTTGAACTAAACACAAATCGAACACTCACGGTAACAGGAGTTGTTGAAAAATGGCCCGATCAGTCCCATTTTCAATTCACAATGATCGAGCCTATAGGTGATGTGGGATGGCTTGAACAGCGCCGCGAAAACTGGGGAGCAGCATCGGTTCGTACCTTCTTTAAACTCTATGATCCCTCACAATCCGGCACTGTACATGAAAAACTCAATCAGTTTATAGAAGAAAATGTAAATTCGAATTCGATTTTTTCAGCACCGGGTAACTACTCCCGTTACCAAATACAGGCATTAACAGGTATCCATCTCTATTCGCGTACACAATTTGGATTGGATGCCGGAGGAGATATTCGGTACATCTATCTTTTTTCGATGATCGGTTTCTTTATTCTGCTTTTGGCCTGTATAAATTTCATAAATCTCACAACAGCACAATCGGGCAAGCGATTAAGAGAGATTGGCCTGCGAAAGGTTATGGGATCGGGACGATCGCAGTTAACCCGGCAATTTCTGGCTGAATCATTTGTGTATGTACTTTTAGCGGTGATGCTCTCGGTTGTTATTACCGAATTGGCCCTTCCCTTATTTAATAATATCACCGGCAAAGAGATGCAAGTCCACTATTTTGGTGATCCTGCGGTTTTTTCTGCACTCTTTATATTAACCGTAATTGTGGGTTTGTTTGCAGGAGGATATCCGGCATTTCGCCTATCCTCATTTATGCCAATAAGAGCTCTAAAGGGCCAGGTAGCAGAGGGTTCACACCAGAACCGATTTCGTAACGGATTGGTTATTACACAATTTATTATTTCAGTTGCATTAATCATCGGTGCTTTGGTTGTTCACAACCAGTTACAGTTTATGCAGGAAACCAATCTTGGGTTTGATGAAGAAGAAGTAATCGTTCTCAGTGGTGCCGGCTCACTTGAAGGGCGTCATGAAACATTTATTCGGGAACTTGAATCCATACCGGGTGTGATAACAGCTTCAGCTACGACTACACTGCCTGGAGACTTTTTTGATTCAACCGTATTTGAACCAGAGCAACCGGCTAATTATGAACAATCTTCATTGAGTTACACAATGGCAGATTATAATTTTGTAGATGCACTTGGGCTTCATATCGCAGAAGGAAGAAATTTCTCTAAGGATTTTTCAACTGATTCAACAGCTTTTTTGATGAATCAGGCCGCTGCAAGTGCCCTTGGATGGGATGACCCTGTGGGTAAAACAATTGGGTTTGTCGGATCCGAGCCCGGAACGGTGATCGGTGTTGTGGAAGACTTTCATTATGAATCCCTGCACAGTGATATTAAGCCGTTGATCATCCCTTTTATCATTTGGCAACCTCAAAAGATTGCTGTCCGGATTACACCCGGTGAGGTAAATGAAAAACTTGAAGGGATTAAAAATGTGTGGAACCAATTTGTAACAAACCGGCCGCTCCATTTTGAATTTTTAGATCAAAACCTGCAGCAGTGGTATGTAAATGAAAAACGTATATCGCTACTATTCCAGATTTTCACGTTTCTCGCTCTTTTCCTGGCCTGTCTTGGATTGTTTGGCCTGGCAACTTACACAGCTCAGGCAAGAACCAAGGAGATTGGCGTCAGAAAAGTGCTGGGAGCGACAGTGCCTAACCTTGTAGGCCTGATGTCAAAAGAATTTACAAAGCTGGTTGCTGTTGCTGTAGTAATTGCCATACCGGTGAGTTGGTTTGCCATGAATAAATGGCTCGAAGGGTTTGCCTTTCGAATAAATATTTCCTTATGGATTTTTTTACTGGCGGCAGCATTAGCGCTTACAGTGGCTTTAATTACCGTAAGTTTTCAGGCGGTTAAAGCCGCAATGGTGAATCCCGTAGACAGTTTACGGAGTGAATAAATAATAGCCATCAGCTCTCAGCTTTCAGCCGTCAGAAAAGGCGGACTGAAAGCTGACGGCTGATCGCTGAAAGCTTAAAATTATGCTTAAAAACTACATTAAAATAACGTTTCGAAATTTACAGAAGCACAAAGGCTTCTCAGCAATAAACATTTTGGGCTTGGCTATTGGTATTGCCTGTTGTTTGTTGATCCTGATCTATGTTCAATATCAGCTTAGTTTCTATACATTCCATGAGAAAGCAGATCGCATTGTCCGGGTAAGTACGGTCACACCCGGGCAGTCTTATGCATTAACGCCGTCTATGGTTGCCCCTTCTATAAGTCAGGTTGCTCCGGAGGTTGAGCGCTGGGTTCGGTTATATGAACCGACTCGTTATAATCCTGTTGTTATCAGTTATCAAAATAACACCTTCCTGGAGGAGAGCTTTTTTTATGCCGATTCTACCTTTTTCGACCTATTTACTTTTGATTTTATTGAAGGTGATCCGAATACAGCTTTACATCGCCCAAACTCTCTTGTTCTCCCACAATCAACCGCCGTAAAACTTTTTGGGACGGAGAACGCAGTGGGCGAAACTGTAGAAGCCCGAATTTTTAATACACAGTATAATTTTGAAGTAACCGGTGTTATCGAGGATGTGCCGTCGAACTCTCATTTTACATTTGATTATTTAGGATCATTACATACCATGCAGAGCTGGTCACAGCTCGATGATACAGAGGTTAAAAGCGCTAATTTCTATTCCTATTTATTGCTTTCAAATGCCGGATCAATAAATTCTCTTGAGCAAAATGTTCATACATTTGTTGAAAATAATCTGCCAACCGAGCGGATATCCGGGCTGGCATTCACTCCGCTGACGGATCTCTATTTAAAGTCGGATTTCGATTTTGAGATTCAACCCATGAGCAGCATGCAAGGTGTGTTAGGGTTTGCGTTTATCGCACTTATGGTTCTGTTTATTGCTACGATTAACTACGTGAACCTGGCAACAGCACGGTCATCCCAAAGAGGAGCCGAAGTAGGTATCCGGAAAACACTGGGAGCTGATAAATCACAACTCATCAAACAGTTCTTTGGCGAATCGGCTGTGCTTACCATTCTTTCCATGGCTTTGGCGCTGGTTTTGGTAGAACTGTTTAAAGATCCCTTCTTTGCTGTCATGGGGCAACATATCGAGTTCAGTTTATTTACCGATCCCGCCGCCTGGATGTTATTAATTGCAATTACAATAACCACCACAGTTCTTGCTGGCAGTTACCCGGCTTTTCTGCTTTCTTCGTATCAGCCGGTTAAAGTATTAAAAGGATATTTGGATGGCAGTGGATCGGATGCCGCTCTGCGCAAAGGGTTGGTGATTTCACAATTTGCCATCTCCACCATTTTAATTCTGTCAACGGTCATCATATATCAACAAACCAATTTTGTGTTGACCAAAGATCTTGGGTTTGATAAAGAACAGGTAATTGTACTGCCTGCGCGAGACACTGAGTTAGCCCCAAAACAGGATCTGCTGAAGTCCGAAATTCTTCGGCAGCCGGGTGT
>CAZFAJ010000060.1:6690-8232 GCA_964517005.1 uncultured Balneolaceae bacterium
TTGGTTTTTACAGGATTGGCCATTTTCATAGCCTGCCTGGGATTAGTCGGCCTCTCCTCGTTTATGATTGAGCGCCGCTCCAAAGAAATTGGTATCCGGAAGGTATTGGGGGCTTCGGTAACCAAAATTGTGACCTTGTTATCTTCCGACTTTTTAAAGTTAGTCGCTATTGGATTTATTATCGGAAGCCCGTTAGCCTGGTACATAATGAAACAGTGGCTCACCAACTACGCCTACAGCATCGATATCGGGATTTCAGTATTTGTGATTGTTGGATTTATTGCAACTGTGTTAGCAATTATGACCGTAAGCTGGCAATCCATAAAAGCGGCTGTTGCAAATCCCGTAGATTCGTTGAGGTCGGAATGAAGTGAAGTTAAAACTGAAAATTAAAAGCCATCAGCTCTCAGCTTTCAGCCGTCAGATCCGGCGGGCTGAAAGCTTTCGATTGTCAGATCTAATACTATCGCAATAAACACTATTATTTGTTTGGATTATATAATTTCAAATCAGGTATAAAATGGAAATCTTTTTGATTAAGCGTATAAAGTTCAATATCGAAATGCAGAGCGGTGGCTGCGATCAACATATCACCTATGAATGGTCTGTGGCTCAGACAGTACGCGCGCATCAAATTACAAAACCGCAGGGATATGGGTTCATTGATTGGAAGAATCGCAAACTTTTCAAGATGATTTTTAATCAATGGAATCTCTTTCTTGTTTATTGCACCGTAATAAAACTCTCCAACGGTAACAGAACTTATACAGAGATTTTCAATTCCAATGTTCAGGCAATTCCGTTTAACTCTCTTATGATCTTTAAAAAGCTCTATGATGATATTGGTATCACATACTACAGCTTGATTTTCCGCCATGCCTGTTCTCTGATTTTTTCAACGTCAATATCCCGGTCTTTCCATAAACCACACATAGACAGGAAGTCTTCTTCAGAAGAAAATTGTCCTTTGGGAATTACAGACACTTTTTCGTCCTTTAACGATTCAACAGAAGTAACAAAATTTAGCTCTCTAGCCAATTCAGCGAGCATCCGGGCATGCTTTTTATCTTTTACTGTAATCTTTATTGTTTCCATGATCTAAATATAATTAAAAAAAGTATCTGTTTATAACAGTCAGGCTCATGTTAAAAGTAATTAAGTTCAATTCCGTAAAAACTCCAAATGTAAATGATAACAGATTGTCTGCGTTGGGCAATTGGCTGATCGCTGTAAGTTCAAAAAAATGATTAAAAACTACCTTAAAATCGCCTTCCGTCATTTGACGAAAAATAAAGCCTATACACTCATCAATACACTTGGTTTGGGAGTTGGCCTCGCTGCGTGTATCATTATTGGCCTGTGGGTGAATTATGAACTGAGCTATGACGACTATCACAAAAATTCCGAACAGATCTATCGGGTATTAAACGGTGATGTGGCTGCAATTCCACCTACCTTGGCTCCCGCTTTTAAAGGTGATTATCCTGATCTCGCCAAAGAGGTCGTACGGTTTTGGCCCATCAAATCACCCTCCGATATCGT
>CAZFAJ010000060.1:8332-9867 GCA_964517005.1 uncultured Balneolaceae bacterium
ATTGCCATCATTGTTCTAATTGTGGCTTGCGTCAATTTTATGAACCTATCAACGGCCTATTCCACGATGAGAAAAAAGGAAGTCGGGATGCGAAAAACAATGGGTGCTCAACGCAATCAATTAGTTGGGCAGTTTTTGGGAGAGGCCATTCTTCTGACTTTGCTGGGATTGTCTGTAGCACTTTTCCTGGTAGAGATCAGCCTTCCATTTTTTAGCAATTTCACCGGAAAACCCTTAACCATGCCTTACGAAAGTAGCTGGAACGCAATTATAACATTTATCGGACTGGCTCTTTTCGTGGGAACCATATCCGGAAGTTACCCGGCTTTTTTCTTGTCCGGATTCCGCCCTATTCATGCCTTAAAAGAAGCTACAAGAACGGCTTCATCCGGTGGAGGCCTAAGAAAAGGGTTGGTGGTATTCCAATTTGTGGTTTCAATTTTTCTGATCGTGGCTGTATTAACTGTTTATTCTCAGCTCAATTTTATGCAGGAAAAAGATCTCGGATTTAGTGATGAGCAAATAATTATTACCGGAGCTGAAAATTATCAAGCCTTCAAACAGGAACTGGAAAAAATTCCCGGTGTTCAACAAGTCTCCGCAGCACAAAGTGTACCCGGGCAACGATTCCCATACTATCCCATACGTACTGCAGATATGGCCCCTGATTCTCTTCCCACTATGCGTACATTGCGTGTTAACCCCGGATTCATTGAAGCCTTGGGTATTGAAATGGCCATAGGCAGAAACTTTGATGAACAGATTCCTACGGATGCTACACAGGCATTTGTGATCAATCAGGCAGCAGCTAATTATTTAGGTTGGGACAACCCTATTGGGGAAGAACTTTCCTGGTATGATTTCAGTGAAGATGGTTCTTCATTTGAGATCGCTAAGCAAGGTGAGGTGATCGGGATTGTTGGTGATTTCAATTATGCTTCACTGCACAATCCTGTTGAACCGCTTATCATGCATCTAAGCCAAGATATTAATATGTCAGTGATCAAATTGCATACTGAAAATACCGGGGCAACCATTACTCAGATTAAGGAAACTTGGAATAGTGTGTCACCCGGAAGTTATTTTTGGCATTATTTCCTCGACGATGAATTGGATCGACAATATGGAGCAGAACAGAAATTGGGACAAGTGTTTGGCGGACTAACTCTGCTCGCTTTGTTCATCGCATGTCTTGGCTTATTTGGACTTACCGCTTTTTCTACCCATCGCCGCACCAAAGAAATCGGTATTCGAAAAGTGCTCGGCGCTTCTGTAGCCAACATCGTAGCCCTGCTCTCTAAAGATTTTGTGAAATTAGTGATCCTCGGATTTGTGATCGCCATCCCCATTGCCTGGTACGCCATGAACCAATGGCTGGCGGATTTTGCGTACCGAATTGAAACTGGTCCGGGTATTTTTGTCCTGGCGGGAGCAGGAGCAGTGCTGATTGCTCTATTGACGGTAAGCTGGCAATCTATAAAAGCCGCACTTGCGAATCCGGTGGATTCGTTGAGGTCGGAGTGAAGTGGAGTGAA
>CAZFAJ010000060.1:9967-17640 GCA_964517005.1 uncultured Balneolaceae bacterium
GCTATCGGCTTTCAGAGGCTGATAGCTGAACGCTGACAGCCGAAAGCCGAAAGCTAAAAACCACATATGTAACCTCAGGGAAAATCCGGATAGATTAGCCTGTTTGAAGTGGATAATTCCACTCGGTAAAAGCAAAAGACCACTCCTTGTTAATAGTTTTAAGAATTTCGGGTTCATAATCGTAGCTGCTTGCTTCTCCAGAAGCTTCATTTTTTAGAAATTGCTCAATCTCCGGTTTTGCTTTACTAAAATTTTCCAGGTTTAAATCAGCGTAAACCCTTCTTAATTCATTGACGGGATCTGCCATAAATTTTTCGAACCGTATTTCTGTAAGCTGACCCCGGGGAACTTCCGGCCGCTGTTGAAGATAATGGCACATCAATTTTCTATAGCTGTATATTATTTCCTGCTCTATCTCAGCCTCAGTAAAATCCTGAAGGGCCAGATTATCCAGAAGGGTATTCCAGAGTTTCTTGCTGGAATAAAACACATCGTAGGGATTGCGATGAATAAATATAAAACGGGCATTCGGGTAGATTTCCAACAGTTTTTCTATCCGGCTGGTGTTGCCGGGGCTTTTGATAAGTACCTGTTGCCCGTGGTTCTTGAAAGAAATTTTTTTAATGAGGTGTTGATAGGATGATTTCCAGAGTTCTACTTCTTCTTCATCAATTTCTTCGAAGAATAGAAATTTATCAAAGAACTCCCGGGCATTTTCAGGGAAGATATGTCCCCAGTGCAGGCTTGTAGGTGACATAATTGTAGTCAGCGCAATTTCAATTTCGCTGGGGCTGTCCAGCTCAAGATTGATTGACATGTTCCGGGCATCGCGGGTAAAATTAAGAGTTTTGGGTACTGCCTTAATCAGTGGTTTAAGCAATTTTTCGGAGTTGAGAAAAATATCAGGAAATACAACCTGGAATTTATTCATATAACAAAACTGAGGATCCTTGCCCAAAAGGTATTGCAAAAAGCTTGTCCCGCTTCGCCAGTGTCCGATAATAAACACCGGGTCTTTTAAAAGTTTGTGCCTTTGAATCTTGTCGGAATAGTTGATTTTTTCCATAATTCGGAGAGGCTCTTGCAAAATCAACTTTAAATAGAATACAGCAATTCTGGGCAGGTTTCTACGTGAATCTATATTATGTTGCTTAAGAAGGGTTGTCAGATTCCGAATAGGATGCTGCTGGAAATTCATAAAAATGTTTAAAGTGATCTGTTTATTTGTTCAACAGATTTTTTGTTGATTTAGTTACGTATCTCTTCTTGAATACACTGTTCGCACTCGCATAATGTTATTATATAGTTTCTATTATGGATATTTGTCAACAACTTTTTGAGTAATTTTGAGGTGTGTATGTTACGATTAATACATGACGGTTCATAGTCAGGTCTTCCATATTACGGATTTGACAGGATTTTAAACTGGTGGATCGAACATGATTAGCCGTGTTACCGGGGTAGTTTTTGTGAAACTTTGAGAATCAATTTCACTTCGTGCCTGCACGTTGAAAAGTTTATCACAAAGGTGTCGGGAAAAAATGCTTCTTACCTTGAATTCATCTTCAGCCAGCACCTCAAAATAAAATTATGCCATTGCTTGGTATAGGAAAACCTAATTGCTACATTCATCCTTTATTTTGAAATAGCCCCATATAATTTAGGATGTCACAAATAAGCAGTACAGAAAAGAAATGGGCCCTGGCGGCTACGATCATTGGCTCGGGTATGGCTTTTATTAACGGGTCGGTCGTAAATGTGGCACTGCCTGCCATACAGTCATCGCTGGATTCAACCGTAGCCGATATGCAGTGGGTCATCAGTATCTATACCTTTATGCTTGGGACATTGATTCTTACGGGAGGTTCCGCAGGTGACTACTACGGCAGGAAGCGTGTGTTTGGAATTGGTGTTTTTCTGTTTCTGCTATCCAGCATTTGGTGTGGACTGGTTCCCGATGTGCAGCAGCTGATCATTGCACGTGGCGGCCAGGCTATCGGAGGGGCCATGATGATACCGGGTAGTCTGGCTATCATTACCGATCTCTATGAAAAGCAAGAACGCGGCAAAGCCATAGGCACCTGGTCGGGATTTACGGCTTTATTAACAGCGGCAGGCCCGTTGTTGGGTGGAATCCTGATCGATCAATTTTCATGGCGCTTTATTTTTCTAATCAACATTCCTATGGCGGTAATTACGCTTTTGATTTTGTTTTTACGTGTGCCTGAAAGTAAGGCTTCCGGAAAAAACGGGTCTCCTGACTGGTATGGAGCTTTGCTGGCAACGCTTGGTTTGGGCCTGATCTGTTACAGTTTAATTAATACCTCCGAATTGGGAATTACAGATCCTCTAATCCTGACTACTTTGATAGCCGGCATACTTGTTTTTATCTGTTTTATCTGGGTAGAACATACTGTGAAGAATCCTATGATGAATCTTGGTTTATTCAATTCCAGAAGCTTTACCGGGGCGAATCTGGTAAGCTTGTTTTTATATCTCTCCCTGGCTGTTGTATTTTTCCTTTTACCTTTTAATTTGATACAGATTCAGGGATATTCAGCCACCGCAGCAGGTGCGGCATTTATACCTTTTCCTTTGCTTGTAGGTGTACTATCCCGGTGGTCGGGCGGAATGATTGTGCGTTTCGGAGCAAAACCATTGCTTATTACAGGGCCTGTACTTACCGGTGTTGGATTTATCTTGTTGGGACTTTATGGAACCGTAAGTAACTACTGGTCCGGTTTTTTCCCTGGAATATTTTTTATGGGGCTGGGTGTAGCATTGAGTTTTGCACCGATGAAAACAACAGTAATGAGTTCTGTTCCCCCTAAAGATACAGGCACTGCCTCAGGTATTAACAAAGCTATTACCAGGCTTTCCGGGATGCTTTCTGTAGCGCTTCTTGGCGCACTGGCCATTATATTTTTTGGATATGAATTGCTGGAAATGATGCATCAAAGTAACATACCTCAGGATATACAACTTCAGCTTTTAAATGAAAAGTCAAATCTTGCGAAGGTGAATATTCCGGAAATTGTTTCAGCCGAGATACGCACTGATTTAGAACGCTCGGTACGTGAATCATTTTTGGCCAGCTTTCAGAAAGTGATGTTTGTGTCGGCAGGTTTGGTAATGCTGGGCGCCCTCAGTGCCGCTCTTCTTGTGAACTTCAAGCCCGTTAAAAGCGATATTGAAAGAGAATATTGAAACCCTGATTGAGCGCCGATCCAAAGAAATTGGTATCCGGAAGGTATTGGGAGCTTCTGTAACCAAAATTGTGACCCTGTTATCTTCCGACTTTTTGAAATGAATAGTTATTCTCATGAAGTGCTGAGCAGACTGTACAAGGCTCTTGACAATACAAAAAAAGCTGAATGACGGTTCATTAGTCCTGCTTGTATTTGAACAGTTTCTCTGCACCCACTTTTTCTTCTGCCTGGCTTAATGCATACCCGCTGTCAAAAAGGACAATGGGGTTGTCTTCCATATCTTTTGTGACATACGTTGAATAGCTGCTTTCCAGTTTTTGAATAATATCAGAACGGTCGTTCGGCAGCCATCGTGCTGCATGGTAATTCATTGGCATTTTATTGAGCTCCACCCCGTATTCAATCAGCATACGGTTATCCACCACATCAAACTGAAGAACACCCACGGTGCCAAGCAGCAGTTCGTTCCCAACGCCATGAGGAACCTCAAATACATGAACCACGCCCTCTTCTGATAACTGTTTTAAGCCTTCACGAAGCTGCTTTCTTTTAAACGGATCTTTTGTAGATACTTTCATAAAATGTTCCGGTGTAAAGAGCGGTATCACGTTGAACTCAACAGGATCATTTTCATAAAGTGTACTGCCAATCCTGAAAAAACCGGGACTGAACAGGGATACGATATCTCCGGGGTACGCTTCTTCCATAATGTGACGTTCATCTCCCATTAACGTATGAGGCGTACTCAATTTCACCTTTTTACCGGTTGCCGCATGTGTCACTTCCACTCCGCGCCTGAATTTACCGGATGTAACTCTTACGAAAGCAGCACAATCCCTGTGATCGGGATTCATGTTTGCCTGAAGCTTAAATATAAATCCGGAGAAAGGCTCATTCAGTTCCCGTTCTTTGCCATTTCCATTCACGTAGGGCTGCGGTACGGGAGCAAGCTGTTTGAAATAATTCAGAAAAACATCCAGGCCAAAGTTATGAAGGGCAGATCCGAAAAAAACCGGGGTTACATCTCCTTTTTTGAAGGCCTCATTATCCATATTTTCAAACATATCTTCAATCAGCATCACCTCTTCCCTGAGGGCATCCTTTTCCTGGCCTGATAAGCTGCTCTGTTCAATTCCATCTTCAAGAGATAAAATTACTGCTTCCGCTTTCCTGGCACCGTGTTTACTTTTTTTATACAGGTGCAGTTCCTTTCCGATCAGGTCATAAATACCCTGAAATTTTTGTCCGTAACCGACCGGCCAGTTTGCCGGCACAGCCTCAATACCCAATCTGTTTTCAATATTGCTGAGCACTTCAAGCGGATCCATTCCCGGCCTGTCGCACTTGTTTACAAAGGTGATTACCGGGACTTGCCGGAGCTTACAGACCTCAAATAGTTTTTCTGTCTGTTCCTCTACGCCTTTTGCAACATCAATTACCATCAGGCCGCTATCGGCAGCAACCAGGGTACGAAGTGTATCTTCAGAGAAGTCCTTGTGACCCGGGGTATCCAGCAAATTGTACTTAATATCATCCTTTTCGAATCTCAATACCGAAGAGGTGACTGAAATGCCCCGCTCCTTCTCAATTGCCATCCAGTCGGATGCTGCATATCGTGCCGCCTTGCGTTGCCTGATCGATCCCGCTTCGTGTATTGCCCCGCCATAGAGCAAAAGTTTCTCCGTCAATGTGGTTTTACCGGCATCAGGATGGGAAATGATAGCGAATGTTCTTCGCTTTTTCGATTCACCCAGAATGGTATCTGAATTTTTTGTGGTAGTTGGCATAGGTTATCTATAAATTTGAAAAGACTTAAAAGATACGAAGTATTGAATTTGTTATCACGTATGAATCTAATAACATTATTAGGCCTTGCTGCCGCAACCTGCACAACTATCGCCTTTGTTCCCCAGGTCGTAAAAACCTGGAAAGCTAAAACCGCAAAAGATTTGTCCCTCGGCACCTTTTCCATTTTTACAACCGGGGTTGTGCTTTGGCTGATCTATGGATTGCTGATTATGGACATCCCTATCATTGCAGCCAATACAGTTACACTTGCACTTGTGGTAACCATTCTTTTTTTTAAAATTACATTCGATAAGGATACGCTGCAAAAGTAATCCTTTCCTTTTTTGTTCATCGGGTTTCATCTCGTATATTTGGGATAAATAAAATTACAGATGTCCGGCAAGCCAAACCTCTCGGTACTTCTTACAACTCATGCGGAATTCGATCATCTTGAATTTCTGCTTCAGACACTGCTCCGGTTTCAAAAACCGGATTTTGAGATTATCCTGGTAAATGATGATGCGGATTCTGAAGTAGCGGATGCTCTTCGCACAATCATCACCCTTTCGGAAGATGAACGCATTTTCTTTTTTGAACACCAGTCAAAACACGGACGCGGGCTGTCTCTAAATGAAGCTCTGCTTCAATCAAATGCTCCGCATATTTGGGCACCTCTCAGAGCGGATCGCCTCAATGAGCAGCTGCTCGCAGATACCATTCGCCGGTTTAAAAACGATCCGGCAGCGTTCTGGCTTTTGGACGCCAATCTCCCAAATACCATCCCGGGATGGCTTAATGCAGCAGGAGACGGTGATCTGCCCGATGACAGTTGTTATGTCTGGAATCGTAATGTGCTTCTCGATGGTGACTTCTTCTTTAACCCTTTTTTGAATACGCTGATCTGCTCGGAACTTGCCCTCAGGCTGGTGAGTCAAAACGCCTGGCAGCGTACCGATCCCTTTTTCGTACTGGCAGAAGATCAGTTTAGCACACCGGGCAGTGATGATATACTCGATTTTTATTTCTCTGTCTACAGAGTCTGTAAAGAGGAGGCGGATCGAAAACTGGTTTTGAATGCCATTGATGATCTGAAACACAAGCCGACTGTTTCACAACTTGCAGATGACCTGATTTTGCAATCCAGAAAACTGCTGGCACAGGGTGATGCGGTACGGGCACTCGATGCCGTTAACAGGCTTTTGAAAAAGAGACCTGAACACAAAGAAGCAAACCGGCTGAAGATTACACTGCTTGAAAAACTGAGACGGCATGTAGAAGCCGCCGAACTTAAGCACTCCATGCAGAGTAAACCTCAGGAAATGGCTGATCAACCTCCAATTTCCGGGGAAGAGTACGTTGAAGAGGAAGAAGATATCCCCGAAGAGCGGCCTGCAGAAATTGAGCTGTCCGTCATAATCCCAACTACCGGAGACAGCCGGGCACTGCTGCAGCAGACTCTTACATCACTTGAGTTAGCAGTAAAAAATATACACACGGAGCTCATTGTTATTGACAATGCCAGTATTGACGATACATTTGAGTTCCTCGGTCAGCTTGAAGAAGAGGATTTCCTGAACTGCAAAGTGATTACCAATCAGTCGAACAAAGGATTTGCTGCTTCTGTAAACCAGGGGCTCGATAAAGCTTCGGGCAAGCTGGCAATGGTTATGCACAATGATGTGCTTCTCGGCGAAGAATCCGTGGAAAAAATGATCGATACCTATGCCTCAGAGGGCTGCGATATTATCGGCCCTCTTGTCACCACTGCGGATGATGACGGCGATACCCGGACAAAAGAGATCACAAAAACTGATAAACTGGAAAGCTGTTGCTTTTTGCTTTCCGGTGATACAAGTCTTCGTTTTGACACCCGCTATGAACTCTGTTTCTATGAAACGGATGATTTCTTTAAAAAAGCCGGCGAAGCAAGTTTAACCGTTTGTAAGATGAATTCAGCCGTTGCAGAACACCTGCAAAACCAGACAACCTCAGCCATGGGGTTAAAGCTTGAGCCGGATCTGAAATGGAAAAATGCAGACCGGTTTTTGGAAAAGTGGGATGACAGGCCCGGTTATCCTCAGCCTTTACAGTGTTCGCCGCCGGAGTGTTTTGAGATGATCGGATTACCGCCTGATCCCTGGAACCCGGATGAAAAGTGGTTGTCGGTTGTGGATAAATATCTTACAAGTGAGGTGCGAACCGTTATTCAAAAAACCGACTGGAAACCGGCCGAACTCTTTACAATCGTAACAACACTCCTTTTTGCTGACCAGCGGGATCTTTTGCGTATTCTTGAAGACCGCCTTGATGAACTTGACATACCGGAAGTGATCCTGATGCTTTTCATCAATTTTTACTACAAAAGAAATATTTTTTCGAGATGCAAGCACTATCTCGCCAAAACAGGGAGATTCAGAAACCCGGTATTTGATATGTATCGGCTTCGTATGGCAGTCGCTAACAAAGAGATTGAACGTGCAGCTAAACTTCTTGAAAAACTGATGAACATTTTTTCCTGCAATCCCGAGCTTTATAAACTGGCCGGTGATATCCATATGGCAGACGGAAATGACGGGGAGGCAAAATCATTTTACGCCCTGGCAAACCAGCTCGATCCCTACCGGTTCCCTGCAGAAGAGGAAGCTTTTGAGATCCGGATGTAAACAGGGAACGCTT
>CAZFAJ010000061.1:0-16685 GCA_964517005.1 uncultured Balneolaceae bacterium
CTCTTGATGAACAAACCGGACTTTTTCGCTGGACTCCCTCTCTGCGGCAAGTCAGATCATGGGAGTTTAAAGTCATTGCTACAGACCAGTTCGGTGCTGCTTCATCGCAAAATATTGAGATCAAAGTGATCGAAATAACGTCAGGAGAATCCGGAAATTTAAACTGACGTGCAGCAAACTTTCCCCGTTGAAAACCTTCTGAACTGGTATTCAGAAAATAAACGTGACCTCCCCTGGCGAGAGTCTGCCGACCCATACAAAATTTGGGTTTCTGAAATTATGCTGCAACAGACCCGGGTCAGCACTGCCATTCCCTATTATCAGCGGTTTTTAAGTGAATTCCCTACTGTTTACGATCTGGCACAGGCCGACCGGCAACATGTTTTAAAACTATGGGAAGGGCTCGGGTACTACAGTCGCGCCAGAAATCTTCAGGATGCAGCCCGAACGGTTGTTAATGAGTTTAATGGAATTATTCCGGATACATTCCCTGAAATAAAAAAACTAAAAGGGATCGGGCCCTACACAGCTGCTGCCATTTTGAGTATAGCGTTTCAGAAACCACATGCTGTGGTCGACGGAAATGTGCTGCGTGTACTGAGCCGGTTTTTTGGAATTTCAGATGATATCAGAAATCAAAAAACCAAAAACAGTATCCAGCAGCTTGTAGATGAAATCATCCCCGATTCAAATCCCGGAGATTTCAACCAGGCGGTCATGGAACTTGGGGCAACTGTCTGTCTGCCTTCAAAACCGTTATGTGAATCCTGTCCGCTATCAGTTTCCTGTATTGCATTTAAATCGGCACAAACCGAAAAAATTCCGTATAAATCACCCTCAAAAAAAATTCCTCATTACGATATTGGAGTTGGTATCCTTTGCAATGAAAAAAATCAGGTTTTGATTGCACTCAGGCCCGAAGACGCAATGCTTGGCGGTTTATGGGAGTTTCCGGGCGGAAAACGTAAAAAAGAGGAATCGATTCGGAAAACTGTTTACCGTGAATTGCATGAAGAACTCGGGGTGGAAGCAGAAATACAGAGATATTTTATGACTGTTAAGCATACCTATTCTCATTTCAGAATCACACTCAAAGCTTTTATTTGCAATATCAGGAAGGGAAACCCAAAGCCGGTGAGCAGCCAGGAAATAAGATGGATAGATCTCAGAGAGATTGATCAGTATCCATTTCCGAAAGCAAATAAGGAATTGGTTCAGCGTCTTAAACAGGAATTTCCTGAGTGACAGTACTTTGTTATATAATCACTATTATGAATTTGATTTTGCCAAACAAATAGTTATGAAAAAACGCCTTCGCAAGAGAAGCCCCAAATTACTGCTTGAGCTGAAGCCTCACCTTGATGAGCTCAATCAAAAAGTAGAAGTTCCGGGCTATATCAATAGTGATCCGGTGCAGTTTATGCATGCTTTTGACTCAAAAAAAGATATGGAAATAGCCGGGTTTCTTGCCGCCCTGATGGCCTGGGGGCGGCGCGATGTTGTGTGCAGAAAAGTAGAAGAGCTGATGGAAATCATGGATTACCAGCCCTATCAATTTGTCACCGCATATACCGAATCCGCCTTCTCCGTTTTTCGGCTTTTTAAACATCGCACATTCAAACCGGTCGATTTACATGGCATTACCCTTGCGCTGCAATCCATCTATTTAAATCACTCAGATTTTGAAGAATTCTGGAAAAAGTGCAGCAATTTTTCACTGGAATCGGGCTACCCGCTTATGACTGTTTTCCATAACCGGTTTTTTACTCATTATCCTTTTTTTAAGCAAAGAACCCGCAAGCACATTTCAACACCTGAAAAAAATGGGTCCTGCAAAAGGCTTTACATGTTCCTGAGATGGTGTGTCAGAAAAGAAAGTCCGGTTGATCCTGGTATATGGAATTTTATTAACCCTTCTGACCTGAAAATTCCTCTTGATGTACATGTTGCCCGTCAGTCGCGGCAGCTCGGCCTGCTTACCCGCAGGGCAAACGACTGGAAATCTGTTCTTGAACTAACCTCAGTTCTCAGAATTCTGGATCCGGAAGACCCGGTCAAATATGATTACGGGCTTTTCGGACTGGGTGCACTTGACATCAAACTTCCCACCCGTTTTTATTTGAACAGGGACGTTTGATTTCAATCATATACATGTGGTTCATAAAAAAATTGAACCTGATAATTTATTGAAGTATTGCCCGTGGCGGATAAATAATACCATCCGGATCATCTTCAAAATACTCTTCAAAAGGCATCTCCTTCGACATCAGCCGGATGTCTTTGGGGTTGATATCTCTCGGATCATCATGGCCAAGCGTGCGGGTAATTTCCATCATGTCGTGATGAAATCCCCGCAGGAAACAATTTACCCGAACCGATTTATCGGGTATGTCAATTCCTCTCATTCGCCAGGGATTATTAGTTGTTATCCCTGCAGGACACTTATTTGTGTGGCAGCGCAAAGACTGAATACAGCCAAGAGCCAGCATCGGGCCGCGGGCTGACTGAACGTAATCAGCACCCAGAGCAAACGCGACAACTGCATGAGCCGGAGTAAAAAACCGGCCGGAAACATTAAGGGTAACACTTTCCCGTAAACCAGCTTTTCTCAGTTTATTGTGAAGATACGAAAGCGGTTCAATGGCTCCGCCATATCCGATATAATTCAGATACAGATTGGGTCCGGCACCGGTTCCGCCATCGGCTCCGTCAAGCTGAATATCATCCGGGCCTTCTCCGGTTGTTTTCATTGCATCCACCAGCAGATCCAACTCACTGAGCTTCCCGACCGTGAGCTTAATACTGACTGGAAGTGCTGTCAATTCCCTGATTCGTTTGGTGAAATCCATTAATTTCAAAATGGCATCTTTAGGATTTCCCGACATCAGTTCATAGTGCTGAGGCGGGCTGATAGCTGTTACGCCTACGGGAATTTTTCGCACAGCTGCAACTTCTTCATTAACCTTGCAGCCAGGCAGATGGCCTCCAATTCCGGGTTTTGCTCCCTGCGAAATTTTTAACTGAATCATTTTGATGTTGTCGTGCTGTTTCACAAGATCACGTAACAACTCTTCATTCAGTTTACGCGTTTCTGAACCGTCATCCAGAGTCACGGTTTCTCCGGCACCAAATTTACCGGTTCCGAGCTGAAATACCGTATCATTGCCTCCTACGCCATGCGGGCCGAATCCGCCTTCACCTGTATTTACAAAAGCAACCCCTGCTGCACCGTTACTCAGTGATTCTGCTGATTTCCAGTTTATTGCGCCGTAACTCATGGCCGAAACATTCATTGTATTGATCACATCGAACGATGCCACCTCTTTACGGTGTGCACCAATCGTCGCTTTGAAATCGTTACATTTGGAAGGCTGTCCGAAATTATTGTGAAGCAACCGGGCATTTACTGTGTTTTCGACATCAAAATTGTCCAGTTCTGTTCCGAAACTTGATAAGGCCGGTACATCTTTTGCCCTCTGATAGATATAATCTCTCACAATTCTGGATATTGGCCGCCCGTCTGTATTTCTTTCATTAAAATACTGAAGAAACTTATCGCGAAATTCCTGCTCAAACACATATCTGAGCCTTCCGAGCGGACCATATATTCGAACAATTGTACTTCTTTTTTGCAAGAAAAGCTCTTCAAAACCGTATAATACCAAACCACCGATAATCATCATTGTGCCGGCCAGAATCTGATTATAATATATCATGGTAAGTCCGGCAAGAATAAAACCAATTGTAATAACTTCGATACATCTCATTAAAAACCTGAAAGGTTCCGCTTCCCGTTTAAGGCCTTTATTTAATATTTTTTTAGTTTGATCGGAGACCTTGTAAGACATTTTGAATAGATTAATTAATTTTAAGCGTCAAATATCGCGGATTAATTTATTTATCGGAAACGCGCAACTGAAATGATACAAAAATATTATGAATACACGTACTCAGTGAAACAAAATGTGGCAAGCATCTAAATCAAAAAGGAAATTGCGAAAAATCTGTTTTTTTGAACTATAGAAAATTTTGCTTTGAGTTATCTTTATAACGATGTTTGAGAAGATATTTTTAAAATTTTATTATCCCGACAGCAAGTAATGAATCAGCACGACATTCCAAAACTTCCCCGAAAATCCAAAAAACAAAAAGAGAGGGCAAGTGAGATTCTTGACCAGCTATACGAATACTACCCGAACCCCAGATGTGAATTGAATTACAGTAATCCTTTTGAACTTTTAGTAGCTACAATCCTGAGCGCACAATGCACAGATGTAAGGGTCAATAAAGTAACTCCGCAGCTATTCAGGGAGTATCCGACACCTGAAGCGATGTCTCAAGCTTCCCTGCCGGAACTGGAAGAGCTGGTAAGAACCACCGGTTTTTACAGAAACAAAGCTAAAGCTTTAAAGGAGGCCTCCGAAAAGATTGTGGAAGAGTTTGATGGCAAAGTGCCCGATAACATGGAAGATTTGTTATCCCTTCGTGGTGCTGCACGAAAAACAGCAAATGTTGTACTTGGGAATGCATACGGGATTAATGCAGGAGTCGTTGTTGATACACATGTTAAAAGATTATCTAATAGATTCGGATTAACTAAAGAGAAAAAGAATACTGCGAAAATTGAAAAAGATCTGATGGCACTTTTTCCCCGTGAACACTGGGCCAACCTTTCGCATTTACTGATTCACCACGGCCGGAATGCCTGTAAAGCAAGAATATCTTCTCCACCGGATCATCCGCTGTGTGTAAAGTATGGCAAAAATTGTAAATGCCGGAAAATGAGAGCATGATTATGAAACCTGAAGAATACTTCAATTCTCTCATAAAGCCGGTTCCGCCGGTCAGGCGTGATATACAAATGATTCCCGTTCAGACCAATGGCGACTTTTATTTCTATTTTTATGACGCTCTGAAATATACAAATCCGGAATTTGCCTTAAACAGGCAGGTTGAGCCTGTTCTCTCTCTTATAAACGGCCGGCTTAATATCGGGCAAATCCAGGAGATGCTGGGCGGTGGCATTGAAAAAAATGATCTGCTCAAATTCATTCAAATGTTGGATCAGGAGATGCTGCTTGAAACAGACCGGTTTAAAAATTACTCAAGGTCTGTAGAAGAACAGTACGAAAAACAGTCTGTCCGGCAGCCTGTGCTGGCCGGCAGTTCGTACCCGGCAGAAAGAGAAGAGCAATTTAAGTATGTAAAAAAATTACTTGGCTCAGGGAACCCGGCTACGGATTATCAGCCTCAAAAAGCTCTTTTTGCACCACATATAGATACGGACATCGGGGGAAGCAGTTACGGTATAGCTTTCTCCGCTATTAAGTCAATCGCTCCGAAAAGAGTGGTTATTTTAGCAACATCTCACTACTCGGGATACTATCCTGAGCTTTATGCTAATAAACCCTTCATTGGTTCCCGAAAAACACATTTATCTGCTTCCGGCAATTTGAAAGTTGATGATGCATATCTTGATCATTTGCTTGGAAAATCTGATTCTATCGGATATACAGAACAAGATCGCGCCCATCGTACAGAACATAGCATTGAACTCCATCTGCTTTTTGCCAATCACATCTGGAATCATGATTTTAAAATTGTTCCAATTCTTATCGGGAGCTTTGAAGAACTTTTCTACAAAAAAGATGGCGCTCTTCACAACTATATAAATAACTTTTCTGATCTTATTGCATCTCTCGATGATCCTGATACTTTCTATTTGATCAGCGGAGACCTTTCCCACATCGGAATGAAATTTGGAGATAACAGGCCGGCCGCCAATATGCGCAACCGGGTAAGTGTATTTGATAAAGCTTTTCTTGAGCTCGCTTCAAAAAACAGGTCAGAAGATCTGCTTGAACATGTTGGTACCGGATACGATCCATTCAGGGTGTGCGGGTTTCCTCCAATCCTTACCTTCTTAAAAATGTTCCCGGATGCAAGTGGTAAAATTCTGGAATATCAATGGTGGGATGAGAGCGACCGGCACAGCGCTGTATCCTATGGTGTTATTGGTTATTGATCTTCAAAAACAAATTCCTGCCTTTTTAAAAAAGATGACTTTTCCTGAATTTTTATTTTTTATCCGGTTTATAAAAAAACTCTAAGAAACCAGTCTTCACCCATTTTCAAGAATTTTTCTACCGTTTTACGACTTAAATAAAAGAATATTCCAATCGTAACAAGTTCACTAAAATGGGCGAATAAACTTAATTAAAGCGTGTTTTTCAATTAACCTTGCATACTCATAAAATCTTAAAACAGCACGATGTGGCACCTCCTGCTTTGTTACAAATCAACTTCGAATATTAGCGTTTTCTAATCTTTCCGGTTTTGAAACGTGTCAGGGCAACGGGTATATTGTAACAGACATTTAAACTAACTGTTGAATCGGATCATTTAAATAAAAAGAAAAATATCATATTCAGATCCGGGGATTTAATCGACACGTTTTAATTTATTGGGAAATTTATTATGAAAGGGACTTATCAATTTTCACATTTTTTATTAGCAGCTATTGTACTGTGCAGTATAATGTTAACTGCTGTTCAGGATGTAAAAGCACAGACCATTTACACTCAGGATGAAGGTTTTTTCTCACCGATACTCTCTTCTTTTTTTGTCAGAAGCAATATCGTGGAATCCACTCAGAAAATAGGGCCAATGGCAGGATATCGTTTTAATGAAAATTTTGATATCGCTTTGCATGCTGAATATTTTTCAAATGAATCCAAATCACTGACAGAACAGAGTTTTAATTTTTCGATGATGAATATCGGTATTCTTGCCGGTTATACAGATAAATTAAGTGATAAGTCACCGTTCACAGGCAGAGTGGAGTTGAGGGCCTATCGCGGGTTTCTGTTCAGTTCCGACACAGAAAGCAGTACACCCCGCACGATATCGGCTGTTGCTCTTTCCTCTCTCTATTACGAGATGGAAGCTGCTGAAAATATAACATTCAGACCCAATATAGGCACGTATGTTGGCTTTGGTGATTACCAATTACCAACAACTTCTCATACATCAACGAACCCAACACAGGCCTTTAACGGGTTTCAGTTTGGACCTAAAGTAGGGTTTGATACATCGATTCACATTTCCGGTAACACAACAATAACTGCGGTTCCGGCACTGGTTATGAAGTATAATCAAACCAGTAAAACA
Organism: uncultured Balneolaceae bacterium; assembly: GCA_964517005.1. Lineage (GTDB taxonomy): Bacteria > Bacteroidota > Rhodothermia > Balneolales > Balneolaceae > CAYVBJ01. The sequence continues at coordinate 7,171 of CAZFAJ010000061.1, forward strand.
TACAACACAGATTTTGAATTCAGCATGGTTCTGAACTTCTGATACGAATACCTTGATTGATTAAAAAAAAAGCCGGATAAAATATTTCGTCCGGCTTTTTTTATGAGATTTATCTTTAAATTTTCACTCTTTATAAACCTTTCCGCTTTTCTGGCATCATCTATCCCGCTGGCAACTCTTTCGGCAGGATCCGGATCACCCATCAAATCCTGTTTCCGGCCATTGGCAGGATTTGCACGTCTGCCGGTAGTAGCCAATGATTTTCCCACGCCTATAATTCGCGGGCCATTCACAAATCCTTCTGTCACATCCAAAATCTTATCACTTTCAATGATGATACTCATGTTCTGCAGGATATCATCAGACTCAGCGTCTATTAAAAATCCGGCATGCAAAATTGTTCGTTGCGAATGACTGTCAGAAAAATCAAATAGAAGTAAACTGATCAGGATTAGAAATAATTTTAGTTTCATTTTTTACGGTTTACTAATGTTACGTTCCGGAAAAAGATAGAAAAAATTTAGTTGATAGAAATTAGCTTAAATCCTCTTTTTGTATGTAACTAATGAACTTATCCAAACATTTTAATGTTATATTAACATATGTGTTTGTGCTGATAAAAAAATGAATCTCACAATGAACAAGTACATTTTCGTGAAAGTTAAAAGTTTACTATCTTATAAAAATTACAAGACAATTTTTTATATTAATCTGTTAAAAACTGAGGGATTTATTTATGGAAAAAATGCTAAAATTTTTTATTTACACTTCTATAACACTTGTTTTTACTTACTCACTTTTACTATTTCCGGGAGCCACTGGCGCGTATGCTCAATCTGACGAGGATGACAGTGAAGATTTCCTGCAAGTAGGCGGAGCTCTTCGTTTCAATCTGCTTCATCGTGACTTTGAGGGCGGAACAGATGCAAATTCGACCCAGTTCACGTTTGACACGTGGAGAATAAATATACTTGCCGAACATTCCGGGGTAGGTATTAATTTCGAATACAGGTTTTATCCCACTTTTAATACACACTTTATCAAGCAAGGCTGGTTTGAACACGGTGTAACTGATAAAACCACCGTCCAGGTTGGGGTTACACAGGTGCCTTTTGGTAACCTGCAGTACAACTCTCACAACTGGTGGTTCCAGGGGCCCTATTACGTAGGCCTTGAAGATGATCACGATATGGGTATAAAGGTGATCCATAAAGAAGAAAAGTGGGATTTGATGGTTGCCTATTTTATTCAGCCTGAACCCTCCGGTCCTGCAAATGGTGAAGCTTCTTTTGGAATTGGCGGCTCCGGTCGGTATTCCTATGATATGATTCCGACTGAGGGATTTTCGAACCAGGAAAAACAACAGGGAAATATCCGTTATTCCAGATTACTTTCTCATGGAAACGGCAGTACTGAAATCGGAGGTTCCGTGATGTATGGCGGAATTTATAATTCGGCACTGGATGATTTCAGTGATCGTTCAGCATTGGCTTTCCATTGGGACGGAAATTATGGAAACTGGAACATATTAGGTCAGTTCACTTACTATAATTTTAATGCGTTAAATGACGATGGCACAGATGCTGAACTTATTAATGTAGGTGCGTATGGTATTCCTTATGATATCGCATCAGAAGCTGCCATGTACTCTTTAGGCATTGCTTACTCCTGGAATGTTGACTTCGGCCCGGTATCAAATTTAACCTTCTATGATGATTATACTTTCATGGATAAAGCCAATTCTTCATTTAACGAGTCACATCAGAATGTACTGGGTATGCTTGCAACAGTCGGTAATATGTTCATCTATTTTGACCTCGCATCAGGCCTGAACCATCCCTGGCTCACAAGTGATTTTGGAGTTGGAATGGATGCTGGTGTGGACGATCCCCGCTTCAACAGCAGATTCAATATCAACATTGGGTATTATTTTTAACATATAAATTTCCATACTTAACCAACTGCTTTTTATGGCACTACGTAATACTGATCAGGAACAAAAGCCTCGCAAAGGTATCAATCGATATTTTGATATTCATAAACCTGTGTTCTGGCCCGCTTCCATACTGATCGTAATCATGATTGTTACAACCCTTGCATTAGGCGAACAGGCAGACGCAATGTTTTCAGCCGCACAATCTGCTATTTCCAATTTCGGCGGCTGGTTTTTTGTTCTCTCCGTGAATATTTTTTTGGTTTTCTCACTGTTCATTGCATTTAGCAAAGTGGGTACAATCCGGATTGGAGGTGATGACGCAAAACCTGAATTCAGTAATCTTGCCTGGTTTGCCATGCTATTCAGTGCCGGTATGGGGATAGGTATCATGTTCTGGAGTGTTGCCGAGCCAATTTTTCACTTTAACGGTCCGCCAATGGGAGAAGGAGGAACTGTAGAAACGGCAAGAGAAGCCATGGGACTTACATTTCTTCATTGGGGTTTTCATGCGTGGGGTATTTATGCCGTTGTTGGGCTTGCACTTGCCTTTTTTGCCTTTAACAGAAAACTGCCGCTCTCTTTTCGCTCCGTTTTTTACCCACTGCTGGGAGACCGGATCAATGGCTGGATCGGTGACTTGATTGATATTCTCGCAGTACTTGCAACCCTGTTTGGACTAGCAACATCACTTGGCCTTGGTGTGGCACAGGTCAGTGCCGGTTTTAACTATCTCTTTGAAACACCCGATACCGTCTGGATGCAGGTTGGACTGATTCTCGGAATTACAATGATCGCGACCGTTTCAGTAGTTCTTGGGCTCGATAAGGGCGTACGGGTACTGAGTGAATTTAATGTGCGGGTGGCAGCTATATTTCTTTTGTTTATGATCTTTGTAGGCCCGACAATCTATATTTTTGACTCGTTCGTACAGAATCTCGGCCACTACTTAACCAATATTCCCAATTACAGTTTTTGGACAGAAAGCTACCAGGGAACTGACTGGCAAAACAGCTGGACGGTTTTTTACTGGGCCTGGTGGATCTCATGGTCTCCATATGTCGGAATGTTTATTGCAAGAATATCAAAAGGACGAACCGTGAAGGAATTTGTTCTGGGCGTATTAATCGTACCGAGTATTATTACATTTCTATGGCTTTCAGCTTTTGGCGGCACGGCAATCGGGCTTGAAATGGAAGGGATGGGAGCTATCGGTGAAGCTGTCCAGGATAATGTGGCAACGGCTCTTTATGTACTGCTGGAACAATTTCCGCTTGTTTCCATAACTTCTATGATCGCTATTGTTCTTGTCATCAGTTTTTTTGTAACATCATCGGACTCAGGCTCGCTGGTCATTGACGGGCTAACAAGCGGCGGTAAACTCGACGCACCGGTTGGACAGAGAATATTCTGGGCTCAAACAGAGGGAATTGTAGCTGCTGTATTACTGATAGGCGGAGGGTTAGGCGCACTTCAAACAGCTGCGATTACCTCCGGACTGCCATTTGCTTTAATACTGCTAATTATGTGTTATAGTCTCTACACTGGACTCAACGAAGAGCATGCAAAAAAACTGCGGATGGAAAAAGAGGCCGAAAGGGAATCATACCGCGAGACAGTTACAAAGCTTATTGAAAGAAGAAGGAAACCAAAAGACGAATCCCAAACGGAAAAATAAAATGGAAAAATCTAAAAGCTGGCTGGTTAGTCTTGATCTCACTAATATGGATGATTTGCTTCTGGGATATACCAGTTTTCTAGCTTCAAAGCTAAACCCGGAAAAAATCACATTTCTGCATATTCTTGAATCTGCTAATATTCCGGAAGACATTGAGGAATTATTTCCGGAAATTGAAGAGACCAGGGATTTGAGTTCGGTCATACGGGAAGATCTGGAAGAAAAAATATCGTCTGCATTTAAAGGTTTCGAATCTACCAGGCTTGTACTGGATGAGGGAGACCCAACCAATGTAATTATCAGCCAAATTAAAAAACAACATCCTGATCTGCTGATTATGGGAAAAAAAGAGAAATTTAAAGGGGAAGGTGTCTTATCAAAAAAGATAGTGAGATACGTTCCCGGCTCAGTCTTGTTTGTTCCGGAATCCGTGAGGTATCAGCTTGATCAGATTCTGACGCCTTTCAATTTCAATGATCACTCCGCAGCAGCAATCCGCTTCTCCGGGATAATTGCAAACACCGCCGGGGCAAATGTTCTGTTGCAACACGTTTATGACTATCCTGCACAATTTTTTCCTTATTTGCCTTCAGAGAAGTTTGAAGAGAAGATGAGCAACCAATTGCACGATAAATTTGATGGATTTAAGAAGGAGAAGGATCTTTCTGAAAAGAGTGAAGTGGCATTCACTTTGAATAAACAGGATCGTATTCAGAATAAAATCTATGATAAATCCATACAGATTCAGGCAGACCTTATTGTCGTCGGGTCAAAAAGCAAGCGCTCTGTTGCTTCTTTCCTGCACGAGGATCTGTCAGACAAAATCGTTAACTATAGTTTTGGAATTCCATTGCTTGTCTATAAAGACAAATCCAAAAATAAAGGTCTGCTCGATTCACTGTTGGGAAGCTGACTGTTCTTTTTTTAACACCCGGTTTTCGGGGTCCAGATCTATTTCAGCATTTTGCGGAATTGTGATTTCAGTTTCATCATCAATTATAATTCTTTGAGTTTTTCCGTTTATTCTTACGTCAAGCGGCATTGGAAAACTGTTTGATTCCGGAATATCCCATTTTATTTTTAGTAAGCCTTCATCCGTGATTTCATGGACCAGCTCAGGTAATTCACTTTCTCTTAGATAAAGATCAAAAAACCAGCCGAGGTCTGTTCCTGAAATTTTTTCTGTGATCTTTATATAATCCACGGACGTGACAAAACGAACCTGTGAACCGTCAGACAACTCCTCCATTGCCGGATCCGGGTACGCAAACCGGCGCAGGGACTCAAAAAAATGATCATCCCCGATCAGGTATCGGAGCGTATGAAGAATCCAGGCACCCTTGTAGTAAACATCTCCGCCACGATTACCTTTCGTAATTTCAGTTGTAGTCATTGTCCGCACGGGTGCCACAGGTGACGCTGAATTAATCCGCTGCCTGAATAATTCCATCATATTTTGATATTCCGGTTTGCCATTCAGATGCTCAGCATAAAGTGCCTGCATGTAGGTTCCAAATCCCTCATGAATCCAGAAATCGCGCCAATCCCAAACTGAGACAAGGTTACCCCACCATTCATGTGCCAGTTCGTGTTGAAACAAGTCGTCAAACCCATTGTTCAAACCGAACAAATTGTCATCTTCAAAATTGGCACCGTAAGAGATTATTGTCTGATGCTCCATTCCGAGATATGGAGTGTGAACGACTCCGAATTTATCAGCCCGGAAGGGATACGGGCCGGCAAGTTCTTCCATGAACCGCAATTGTTTTGCAAATTGTGGAAACAGGGCTTTCCCCTGTTCTATAAACTCAGGCAACACCCAGAACGTAATTTCGGTTTCATCACCTGTAATACTTTGGTATGTATCCGTGAGGGTTTCATATGGAGCTGCATTTACAGTAACATTGTAATTATTTATGGGAGTTGATACATGCCAGCTCCACCGAACCCATCCCTCCTCTTCTATGGAAACCTCCACAAGCCTGCCATTTGATACAGCTTTTAGTCCTTCAGGAAGGGTAAAGTGCAAATCGACAGAATCCGGTTTATCGGATGGATGATCTTTGTTTGGCCACCAGAGCCATGCTCCGGTTGTTTGGTTTGCCACGCCAATCCACGGCTCACCCCCGGAAGTTGTGGACCAGACAAATCCGCCATCCCAGGGCGGGTTTGGCGCAACCCGTGGTTTGCCCTCATAATGTATGCGAATTGCAATATTTTCTCCCGGCTGTAATGTTGCCGGAAAATCTATCATAAACTTTTTATTTGAATCAGGCCTTAAAAATGACAATTCAGGAAAATCACTCCAGCTCAGCCACTCGATTTTCCAGATTTTCATATCCGGATCTAAATCGAGGGCAATTTTATTTGTGGGATGCACAATAGCTGCATTCATTGTTACATAGCCGGCAACTGAACTGTCAGCCGGATTTATTTTCAAATCCAGTTCATAGTGTTTCACATCAAAAGCTGCCTGTTCATAAATCAGCTCTCCGCCCGATTCGTACACAACCCCACTCTGAGCGAATAACGAGCTGGTATACAGAAGATTCAGAATAATTAGTAAAAAAAGCTGGCTGTACATTTTATTTCATGTTTAAATCAAAATTGATTTCAGACAAAATAACACTTTTAAAAGAAACACTGCGGTTAATTCCTCACCAGGTCATAAACCCGGAAAAGAAAACCGCACAGGTCGACATCCAACCCAGAGATTATAATTTCCCTGGCGCTCCTCCGCGTTCCCCGCGGTTAAAAAATTGGAAAAGCCATCGATAAACTGAATTTTTTGATTATTGGAACTGCATTGTTTACAATTCTCTTCCCTCCCGGAGTGCACCAAACAAAGAAACCACAGTGTCGCGCAGTATTCGGCTCAGATTGTCAACAACGAGAAGCTTTTCCTCTCATTTTTGAAACTGTTTGAAATTTGATTTTATTCTTAACCTGAAAACCATTATCATTCATTGCTATGAAAACCGAAATCGTACATATCTGTTGCTGCAAGATCATGGGAATGATTTGTTGTATGTGTATACATACATAAAGCGGCGGGTTTACGATTTTTTTCTAAAAGCCCTCCGTTCACTCGCAGGGCTTTTTTCGTATATGGTTTTCAGAAATGTTCTTTTAAAATTTTTTGAACTCTTATAGAGAAAGGCGGAGGGATCAGGCCCTGTGAAGCCTTGGCAACCGTCCCGACAAAATTTCCGGCAGGAAGCTTTGTCGGGAGTCAGGTGCTACTTCCTGCCCCGGCATGTTTTGGGGAAAGATGAGAGGTTGAGTTATTTTTGGAATCCAAAAACCTCTTCTGAAATCTTTACCCGATACAAACGGGACAGAAATTCAGAAGAGGTTTTTTTTTTGGAATCATAAAAATTAAACATAATCAATTACCATTGAGATCAACTTTTAACGACTGGTACGACAAAAAAATGAGGGCTACAAATGAGCTCTCAAAAGAAACCGATGAAATCGAACAGCTCTTGGATGAAGTAGAAACTATCGCTGTTGTCGGTATTTCACGCAATCAGCATAAAGACAGTTACTACGTAGGCCGTTATTTACAAAATGCCGGTTACAAAATTATCCCTGTTAATCCGGGGGCCGATGAAATACTGGGTGAGAAAGCGTACCCGGATTTAAAATCGATTCCTTTACAAGTTGACATCGTAGACGTATTCATCCGTCCCGGGTCCATTCCCGAAGTTGTCAACCAGGCACTTGAAATCAATCCGAAAGCAATCTGGCTGCAGCTTGGCACCGGTGAGCATCCTGAGCAAAAAGAAAGAGTCGAAAGGGCCGGAATGAAACTGATCCAGAGCCGCTGTATGAAAGTTGATCATCAGTTTCTGATCCGGCCCAAAATGTCGCAACGCAATTGAAAATTCTGTAACCAAATCAACATAAGTAAGACACTCAACCATAAATCAAATCAATCATATGAGCACAAACGGACAACCACGCAACTACCATTTTGACACCCTGCAGCTTCATGCAGGACAAGAGCCCGACCCCACAACCGGATCACGCGCTGTTCCGATCTATCAAACCACGTCGTACCAGTTTGAAGATACCGAACATGCAGCCACACTCTTTGCGCTGAAAGAGTTTGGCAATATTTACACACGAATTATGAACCCCACAACCGATGTATTTGAACAGCGGATCACAGCTCTTGAAGGAGGTGCAGCCGCTGTGGCCACGGCTTCGGGTCAGGCTGCTCAGTTTCTTGCCATTGCCACACTTGCGCAAGCCGGTGACCACATCGTGTCCACCCCGTTTCTTTACGGCGGCACATACAACCAGTTTAAAGTCTCTCTTCCACGGCTCGGCATAAACGTGTCATTTACGGATGGTGATTCGGTTGAAGCATTTGAAAAGGAGATTAAAGATAACACCAAAGCTCTCTATGTAGAATCCATAGGCAACCCGCGCGGAAACGTACCTGACTTTGGCGGCTTATCGCAACTGGCCGAAAAGCACAATATCCCTCTGATCGTGGATAACACATTCGGGGCGGGCGGCTCCATAGCGCGGCCTATTGATCACGGAGCCAATATTGTGGTTCAGTCAGCCACAAAATGGATAGGCGGACATGGAACCAGCATCGGCGGCGTAATTGTGGATGCGGGTAATTTCAACTGGGGCAATGGCAAATTTCCGCTTTTTACGGATCCTTCACCCGCCTACCACGGACTCAACTTCTGGGAAGTATTCGGAGAACACGGACCCTTTGGAAATATCGCATTTGCCATCCGTGCCCGCGTTGAAGGCTTAAGGGATTTTGGAGCGGCGCCTTCACCTTTTAACAGTTTCCTGCTGCTCCAGGGGCTTGAAACACTGTCACTCCGTACTGAGCGCCATTGCCAAAATGCACTTTCCCTGGCTAAATGGCTACAGGAAAATGAGGCTGTCTCCTGGGTCAATTATACAGGACTTCCTGATCACCCATACCATGAGACAGCAAAAAAATATCTGAAAAAAGACCGGTTTGGAGCCGTACTTACATTTGGTGTAGAAGGCGGTTATGAAGCGGCACGCAGATTCATCGAAAGTGTGGAACTGGCCAGCCATCTTGCCAATGTAGGCGATGCCAAAACTCTGGTTATTCATCCGTCATCCACCACCCACCAGCAGCTGAGTGAAGATGAACAGGAATCCGGCGGAGTAACACCAGACCTGATCCGGGTTTCCGTTGGCATTGAATATATCGATGATATCAAAGCTGATTTCCAGCAGGCTTTTGATAAGACAACGGAAAAATCGAAGGTGTAATAATTTTTTTGGACTTAATAAACTCAACCAAACCAAAAATCACTCAACCATGAGCACTACAACCATAGAAACAAAACGGACTGACCAGGAAATTGGTCAGGTAATAACACAAGTTGTTAAAAAAATCGGTGAAAACCCGGATAGCGCGAAAGCTACATTTAACGCAAAATCGAAGCTTGAGCACAGTTTTTTAACTGATGTCCGGGTTCGTAATTTCAACTTTAAATCGGATGAGCCGGAAGGCCTTGGCGGAACAGATGCGGGACCAAATCCTGTGGAGTATGTTTTGGGTGCTCTCGCAGCCTGCCAGGAAATTGTTGTGAAAGCCAATGCAGTTGCCCTCGGGATTGATGTACAGGAAGTAACTGTTGATGTAGATGGAAATTTGGACTTAAACGGATTTTTAAACCTGACAGATGCCCGTGCCGGTTTTACGGATATTAACTATACAACTAAAATTAAAACCAGCGAAAAAGATCCGGAAAAACTGGAGAAGTTAAAAAAGCTGACATTCACCCGTTGCCCGGTTCTGGATATTATTGAAAATCCCGTACCTGTTAAAGGCGAGATTCAGTTTGTATAATAGACGTATTTCGCCTGACGACTGAGGGCCAGATCTATCCGGGG
>CAZFAJ010000062.1:0-16462 GCA_964517005.1 uncultured Balneolaceae bacterium
AATCGCAAAGGGTTTCGCCAGAAAGATTCGTCTGACGACTTGAGGGTTTATAGATCTTAGAACAATCCGGGCCTCAGTCGTCAGACGAAATAAAAAAAACCCCGCAGATTACGAGAATCTGCGGGGCTGTAAATGCAAGTAGTGAAGAGCCTTGTCTTCGTTTTTACTTGTTAGGGTTTGTGCTATTTGTTCATCAGTTCTTTAAAGCCATCGAGAACTTCCCGAACATGCTTTTCTGATTCATCCATAAGATCTTGTTCTTCGCTGTTTAAATCAACCTCAATAATTTCTTTAATCCCGCCGTGTCCCAGCTTTACGGGCACACCAAGGAAAATATCATTGATTCCATATTCACCTTCGAGCAGAACAGCACAGGGGAAAATCCTGTTTTGGTCAAGCATAATGGCTTCTACCATTTGAGCTGCTGCAGCACCGGGTGCATACCAGGCAGAAGTTCCCATCAAGCCAACCAGTTCGCCGCCGCCTTTTTTGGTGCGCTCAACAATGGCTTGAAGCTTGTCTTCGTCGATCAATTGTGTAACGGGAATACCCGCAACAGTAGTATACCGGGTAAGAGGAACCATGGTATCTCCGTGGCCACCCATCAGCAATGCCTGAATATCTTTTGGTGAAATGCTCAGCTCTTCGGCTATAAAAGCGCGATAGCGTGCCGTATCCAGAACTCCCGCCATTCCCATAACCTTTGTTTTATCAAGTTTACTGGTAGAGTGGGCCACATAGGTCATCACATCCAGCGGATTGGAAACCACAATAATGATCGTATCCGGAGAATGCTCAACAAGTTTTTCGGTCACTTCACTTACAATATTAGAATTGATTTCAAGCAGATCGTCACGGCTCATACCGGGTTTTCTGGGCACACCGGCAGTAATAACGCAAACATCAGAATCTTTTGTGTCTTCATAATCAACAGTTCCGGTCAGTTTTGTGTCAAACCCATAAACCGGCGCAGATTCCCATTGGTCAAGTGCACGGCCTTTTGATGGATAAAATTTCTTGTCACCCTCTTCTTTCACAATATCAACCATTACCACTTCTTTGGCGAAATCGCGTTGAGCTATTGATAGTGCAACGGTTGAGCCAACATTTCCACCGGCTCCTACAACTGTAATTTTCATAGTCTTGTTAATTTAGTTTTTGTTAGTTATTGATTTATAAAAATGTTTGTGCAATTCAGTGAAGTCTTTTGTAAAGTCAATATTTCACATCACTGCAACGACATTTAAAAATTATTTTTAATCTTTAAAAAAATACAAAATCATTCTCTTTTTTGCCGATGATCCAGCCCCCACATCAGCTTCTTTCTAAGGGTTTTAAAATAATCATATCCGGGCAACTGGATGAATTTGATTGTAAAATCTGCTTGCTTTATATCCACAGAAAGGGGTTCATTAATGTTCATAATAACACCGTCATATGAAAATATGATGTGCTCAGTATCAATATTCACTTTTACTGTAAGCGTTTGATTTGAAGGCAGCACCAAAGGCCGTGTAGTTAGTGTATGAGGACTTATCGGTGTCACAATCATTACAGGGGTATCCGGCATTACAATCGGTCCTCCGCTGGATAAATTATATGCGGTTGATCCGGTAGGGGTTGATACAATGAGCCCGTCACACCAATATTCGTTAATGAATTGCCCGTTATATTCAGCATTAAGTGTAATAAGTGATGCGGTATCTTTTTTCGTAAACAGAAGTTCGTTCAGGGCATAATAAATCTCTCCGTTACTTGTGGTGCCCTGAAGCATGAATCGTTCTTCCAAAATGTAACTCTCTTCGGCCAAACAATTTAAAGCCTCGCGGATAGAGTCCTGCGGTATATTAGCCATAAAACCGAGCCTGCCGCAGTTGATACCCATGATTGGTTTATTAGAACTGTTTACAAGCCTTGCCGTATACAGCATGGTTCCGTCACCTCCAACAGCAACAACAATGTCACATTTATCTACAGCTTCTTCTTCGTTGGCGACAACAGAAACATCCTTATTTTCAGATTTCTGCAGATATTCACGAAGGCTTTCAGGAATAAGTACATTGATTTTGAGCTGTCTGCAATAATTAAAAAGAGTAATCAGCGGATCATGAACTGCATACTTTTCCGGATTTGCAATTATAGCAATGGTCATGACTCACTTGATTGTCTGTTTCCAACCCGGATTGAAGCTGGTTCTATCCACCAAGAAACACCATTTGTTTTGTACCCGGTCAGGTAGATATGAACAAGTGAAAAATGATTAATTGAGTACTCAAACCAAAGATGTTCCGTGTTTTGCAGAATTCTTTCGTAGTGAAACCGATCCAGTTCATTTGCCTTTATAGATGTGAATTTACTCGGTGTCCGGATATCCATCAGTTGAAATTGTGATTTCGGCTGCAGCAATGCACCTGATAAATCCACCATAATTTTACGCAGATATAAATTTTCGGTAAACGGGGCAAGGTACGATTCCTCTAAATCTCCATCTCCGGGTTCCAATTCGAAACTGTCGCTCTGGTCAAATTCAATTCCATAAATCCTGACGCTGTCAAGAATATTTTCACTGTTTTCAATCCTGGAGTGGAGCGGTCCAAAATCACCTCTGTATGCCGGATGGAAAGCAAAATATCCTTTTCTTTGCCCACTGTCTGTTACGATTTTATACAGATCAAGATACGCTGAAATTAAATTGCCTTTCTCGTCCAGAACCTGATTTACGGTTTCCGGCCCGGGATCAGGAATGATATCCACTTCATTTTTTGCGAATTCCTGAAAAAGCCTTCCTTCGGTCTCATACGTTTTTATGTCAATGCGGTTAAATCTGATCTCCTGATTGCCGTTTCTGTTGTTGTACTTATTGTTTCGAGTCAGTATGAGGTCATTATTCTCTGTAATGCGGTTCAGAAGATAACGGCCTGTTCCAACAGGATTTTGTGATAAATTACGGTTTTCGCTCCGGACAGATTCAGCGGGATATACTACTGCGTGGGGCGACGAAAGCTTAGTCAGGAAATCGGGGTCGGGGTTTTCAAGTCTGATGACAACCGTGGTATCATTGGGTGTTTGAATTCCGGAAACTCCATTGAGTACTCTCTCCTCCGGGTCAAATACACTTCGCTGTTCGTTGTAGAAGAGTTCATATCCCTCTACATTCAAAAATAGCCGGGATGCAACCGTGGGTACATTCAGGCGGGCAGTCCGTTCAAAAGCAAACTTGATATCGGGAGAGACCAGCCTTCGCCCCACTCCCGCGCTGAACACAGGGTTATCATGAAAAAACACATTCCCATGGATGATAAATTCATAGGTCAGGCTGTCTTCGCTTACTTCAAAGGATGATACCAGCTGTGGCCGGGGGGCGCCGTTTTCATCAAGTGCAAATAAACCCTCATACAGAAGTGTAATTGTTCTGAAAGCTGCAATATTTTTGGCAAAAAGCGGATCAAGATTTTGAAGGTTTCCAACATAGCCGATCCTAAGATCTCTGAAATCTGCTGAAAGTGTATCTTCTTCGGCACCGGAAGGCTGCTCTTGCTGCGGATCTCCTCTTCGCGGACCTTCTTCTACCACAACCGTTTCTCCGCCTCCGGCACACGATACAAAAAAGGCGGAAATGATCAGTAAAATAATGAACAGGTGCGAACTCTTTTTCATGTCAGGAAGATTCATTGCGTGTTTTAGTTCCTTTTAATCCTTTAATACCTTCAACAGCCTTGCGGCTCAATAAGTTTGTTTCATAACTTTGAATCCTGCCATTTCTCTTTTTATGTCTTTCAATAGCAAGATCAATTATCTCTGTCATTAAAGCACTGAAATCAATTCCGGATTTTTCCCAGAGATAAAATGAGAATGAACCAGGTATTGTATTAATTTCGTTAAAATAAATTTCATTTGTATCACTATTTACTAAAAAATCGAGGCGCACAAGACCGGAGGCTCTGAAAGTACGGAAGACATCCTTCGCTGTTTGTTGTATCTGATCTCTTAATTCATCACTGATATCAGCAGGAATAATCCTGTCGGCCGAAGCCATTCCCTTGCCGGCTTCGTCATCGCTGAGGTACTTATCTTCAAATGACAGTAACTCTGCTTTTCCGAGCGGCTGTTCGCAAACACTTACCCGGTTATCATCCGGTGTGCCGAGCACAGAGCAGTTAATCTCGGTTAGTGGCTGAATCGCTTTTTCAACAAGCACATGCTCATCATAACGAAAAGCCAGTTCCACAGCTTCTGCAAGTTCTTCTCTGTTCTCTGCGACAGTTACGCCAATACTGCTTCCCAGGTGAACGGGCTTCACAACTGCGGGATAGGCAAACCGGGCGATTTCGGCAATTATCTTCTCCCTGTCCGCAACCCAGTCATTTTCAAAAAAGTTTACATCTTCTACAACGGGGATCTCCTCTGATCTGCAGACAGCCTTTGCAGTAACTTTATCCATGCCAATCGCTGAACCCAGAACGCCGCTTCCCGTATAGGGAATGTTGAAAAATTCACAAATTCCCTGGAAAGATCCGTTTTCACCGCCTGATCCATGAAATGCTGTCAGTACTGCGTATACGGGCGTCTGTTTGGGTTTTGAAAAGAGAGATTGTTTCAGTTCCAGCAGTACGGGCTGACCAATGTCATTCCGGGAAAAGGTACATGGTATTCCATTTTTTTCAATCTCATCCAGATCCTGATAGTGTTTCAGTTCCATCAGGTAGTCTCCGGTAAACCATGCTCCCTTTTTTGAAATGTAAAGCGGAAGCAGTTTGAATTCCGAATTCTCAAGCGCAGCCATCGCCTGCATGGCAGTGAGTACCGAAACTTCATGTTCGGGTGAAACTCCGCCAAAAGCGGTTAAAACAACGGGTTTATCCATACTATAAATTATTTATGCGTTTGAGTAATATGATACAAAGAAGGCACTTTAATTTCGATGCCTGTCATACAGAAATTATATATCCTGATTATGCTCAGTTGTTGCGAACTCTTGACTATTCAGGATCTTTTTTTTGCAGTTTCAAACTTCTGCCGGGTACTTTTCTCCAAGTAGTACTCCGTTAACAAGGTATAATCATCACTGTAAAAATGTAAGAGTTTCCGGAAGGCTTTTTCAGAGAGGTTTTCCAGCCCAACTTTTGTGCCTCCGGTTTTTCGGCGCCTGGGGGTAAGATCAGGTTTATCTTCTTTCAGGAGGTTAAACAGAGCTTCCAAATCTTTCATACGATAAATTTTATCAAGATACCGGATTGAGCCACCCAGGAAAACCGACTGCGGCCGTGAATGGTGTTCAATGCTGTTGCTGATTTTCCGGTATTGATCCAGGTTCATGACAAAAGTATTGAGATCCGGTTCCGAAGATAAACCTTTCCGGCGAAGGGCTGTGCTGCTTTTGCTCAGATCACCCAAATCAAGGACACGGTTGCGGTAACAGGAGATCAGCCTTTCCACAGGATCGCGAACAACCGTAAACCGGGTATATCCACTGCGGGCATCCAGCTCTTCTTTCCCGGTAAAGGCATCCGGACGTTTTAAATAGTAGTCGTGGACTTCACTGAAAAGCCTGTTCTTGTCAACTGCAGCATTAAATGGTTTGCCGAATTCGATTTCGTGAAGTGCCTGTTTAATTGAGGTACAGGCATTTTTAGGGATGGGGATATAGATCAGTTTATGCTTCGGAAGGCAAATCTGATGAATTTGATAACTCTTAAATCCGAGTTTTCTGAATAAAAACCGGGCTCTCAGTTTTTGATTGTCAATTGATATTTTCAGTTTTGGCATTATCTGTCAGAAAAAAATTATCAAAATTAAACGGGCACTTTCCCTTCCCAAATAGATTATAACTTTCAACACTGTTTGTGATATATTTGACAAACTATTGTTAAAAGGCAAATTTTATCAGCTTCCTTTGGGCATAATAATCAGACAAAGCATTCAAAACACAATCATCTCTTACACAGGGATTGCACTGGGTTTTGTTTCCACGATTCTGCTTTATCCGAATATACTGAGCCCCGAAGAGTATGGCCTGACACGCCTGCTGATCTCACTGACACTTATTTGTGCCCAGTTTGCACATCTGGGTATCAATAATATCATTATTCGCTTTTTTCCCTATTTCAGCGAATCGAAAGAGTCGAAACGAAAACTGCTTACGATTTCACTTGCTGTCCCATTTCTGGGATTTATCGTTTTTACACTGCTATATGTGTTCTTCGAGGATTTTATTCTCTCTTATTACGAAGAAAGGTCGGCCCTCTTTATTGAATACTATTTTTATCTGATTCCTCTGGTTTTTGCTGTGCTCTTTTTTGAAGTGCTCAACAGTTATGCGCGCGCTTTAAAAGATTCGGTAACCGGTTCCCTCCTGAACGAAGTGATAATCAGGGTTGTCATTATATTGATTCTGATTGTCCACCATTTTGAATGGATCAACTTTCCTCAGTTTATGGCCGGATTTGTATTTACCTACTCTATTCAGCCTGCATATATGCTTATCTATTTATACAGGCGCAACGAATTGGCTCTGGCCCTTCCATTTAAAGATATTAAGCGACGGTTCTACAAAGGTATGGGAGTGTACGGGGCCTACTCACTTTTAGGTGGATTGGCGATGTTGCTGGTGGGGAACATAGATATCATCATGCTAAGTGCAATGACCGATCTCGGGAACACGGCCGTCTACGCTATTGCCTTTTACGTAGCTTCTGTCATTTCAATTCCTCAGCGGGCGATAGGCAAAATTGCCAATCCGCTGCTGGCAGGATTTTTAAAAGAAAAAAAATACGGGCAGATTGAATCACTTTATCAGCGTACGTCACTGAACCAGATTATCGGTGGCGCTTTACTTTATATCGGAATCTGGGCCAATATCGATAACCTTCTTTACCTGCTGCCACCCGAATACCAGGGTATCCGGTGGGTTGTGATTGTTTTGGGGGCTGCCAAACTGTTCGGAATGGGAACGGGGATCAACGGGGGTATTATACTGAATTCGAGGTATTACCGGTTTGATTTATATACCAACATTTTGCTTGTTGTATTGACTATCATTACCAATTACGTTTTGATACAGCTTTACGGGTTAATTGGCGCCGCCATCGCAACTGCCATCAGCATTTTTATCTACAATTTTATAAAATTTGTTTTTGTCTGGATCAAATTTTCTATGCAGCCATTCCAGTGGAACTCGCTTGCCGTGCTTTCAACAGCAGCAGGATCTTTGCTGATCTCTTTTCAGATTCCATATCTTGGCAATTTTTTTACAGATATCATTATTCGCTCTCTGTTCATCACTATTGTTTATTTTGGAGTGATTCTGCTCTTTAACTTATCAGAAGATGTTCGGAATCTGATCAGGAAAGGATTTAAAAGATTGCGAAGGAAATAAGAACCAGTTCGATTTTCTCTATTTTACTGATACTGTAGATTGGAAATTATTATCCGGTATGCACTTCTGAATTTGGTGAGAAATAAATATTTTCATCAACCATACTGCGCATCAGTTTTTGGAAAAGTCGCTTAAACCATTTTAATTACTATAGGGGAGAGGTTTATAAAACGACAATTAAAAACGGAGAACATTATGCCACTTAGCAAATTAATCCAATACCTGGATGAAAATGACAGGAAGTATGTCATCATCAAACACTCACAGGCTTATACCGCACAGGAAGTTGCCGCTTCGGCACATATTCCGGGCAAAGAGATGGTTAAGACCGTTATACTGAAAATTATGGGGCATATGAAAATGGCCGTTTTACCGTCTACGCATCAGGTAAATTTTGATCAGCTGAAAGATAAATTCGAAACGGATGACGTTGAACTTGCCGGTGAAGAGCAGTTTCAAAACCTTTTCCCGGATTGTGAGCTGGGTGCCATGCCTCCATTTGGAAATCTGTATGATATGGATACTTATGTTGCTGAATCACTGACTGATAATGATGAAATTGCATTTAACGCCGGTACACATAAAGAGCTGGTTAAAATGTCATACAGTGATTTTGAAGAATTGGTGCAGCCTGAAGTCTTATCAATGTCAGTGAAGCAGATGTAATTTTTGTCATTTCCGAAGAGAGATCTGGCAATGGGCCAAAGCTCGGAATCTTTGACTTTGTCATTGATAACGTCCTGTAAGGACGGCATATTTGTAGTAACTACTTACCAATACAAAACCTGGAAAAAATGCTATCGAGCAGATCTTCGGTTGTAATTTCGCCGGTGATAGTTCCCAGTTCTTTCAGGGCTGCACGCAGGTCGATGGAGAGAAAATCTCCGGTCATGCCCCGGTCAAGTGCGTCGATTGCACTGCGGACATTCTCCCGTGCTTTTTGAAGTGCATCCCGGTGGCGTGTTGAGGTAACCAACAGGCTGGAGGTATCATAATCCTTGCTTTCGAGGGCACGCTGCTTCATCAGTTTTTTGAGTTTATCGATATTTTCGTCTTCGGGAGCCGAGATTTTCAAATCATAGTTGATCCGGTCTTCTTCTGCATTACCTGCGAGATCCAGCTTCGTTCCCACAAGTAAAAAAGGAACACTTTTCGCCCGTTTCTGGAAACCTGCAATTTCATTTCGTTCGGTTGCGTCCATTTGAAGAGTGAGATCCCTCAGGTAAACCACCAGGTCGGCTTGCTCAAATGCTTTTTGAGACCGCTTTACACCTTCGGCTTCGATGATATCCTCAGTTTTTCTCAAACCGGCAGTATCGATCAGTTTAAAGAGCAAGCCGTCGTAGCTCCAGTCGGCATCGATCGTGTCCCGTGTGGTTCCTGCAATTTCGGTTACAATAGCTCTCTCCTTGCCAACGAGTGTATTCAGCAGCGTGGATTTACCGGCATTGGGACGGCCAATGAATACCGTTTTTACACCGTCCCTTACCAGCCGTCCGGTTTCATAGGTATCGAGTAAATTGCCAATTTCAGAGTCCAGATCAGTCAGAAGATGTTTAAGCTGTTCCTTGTTTGCAAACTCCACATCTTCTTCAATAAAGTCCAGTTCCAGCTCCACCATAGCTGTAGCATCTATAATCTGTTGCCGAAATTTACTGATATGATCTCCCAGTTTCCCCTCAAGCTGCTGATGGGCCGCATCAATCGCTTTGGCACTTTTGGCGTGAATCAGGTCGGCTACCGCCTCCGCCTGGCTCAGCTCCATTTTGCCATTCAAAAAGGCACGCTGGGTAAACTCACCGGGTTCCGCACCCCGCACACCCCGGCCTAAAATGGCCTCAAGCACTGCTTGTGTAACCAAAACCCCGCCATGACAAGATATCTCAACCGTATCCTCTCCGGTATAGGATTTGGGGCTTCGAAAAACAGTTGCCAGTACTTCATCAGCCACATCGCCATTTTTGCGGATGATCTTACCGAAGTGAACGGTGTGTGATTTTGCAGACGTGAGGCTCTTTCCCCGGAAGCATTCATCTGCTTTTTCAATAGCACCTTTACCCGAGATCCGGATTACCGCAATTCCGCCCTCTCCAACCGGAGTGGCAATGGCTGCGATAGGCGGGTTTTGGTTGATGTCAGACAAAATTGGCACCTTTATTTTTGATTATTAATTGATAAAGTTACTTTAAACATATTCTTCTTCAACCAGTTTTAAGGCATCAACCTTGATATTTCCCATTCGTCACCCTGTTTTTGGTAACAGATCCGGTCGTGAAGACGATTCAGCCGCCCCTGCCAGAATTCAATTGAATCGGGTTTAACAATATACCCACCCCATTTTTCGGGCCGCGGAATTTCCCTGCCCGCAAATTCTTTTTCAATCTCACGATAGCGGTTTTCAAGCTCATCACGGTTTTTTAATGGCCGGCTTTGTGATGAAGCTCTCGCGGCTATTTGGCTCGATCTTGGCCGGCTGTGAAAATAGTCGTCAGATTGTTTTGCAGAGATTGTTTCTGCATCTCCTCTCACATGCACCTGCCGAACCATATCGGGCCAATAGAATGTAAGTGATACCCCCGGGTTTTCGAAGATTTGCCTCCCTTTCGTGCTTTCATAATTGGTATAGAAAATAAATCCGTTTTCATCAAAGCCTTTCAGCAGTACCGTCCGTGTAGTTACGCAGCCATCGCTGTCGCTGGTTCCCAGGACCATGGCATTGGGGTCGTCTCGTACGGTTTTGATGGCTTCATCAAACCAAACCCCAAACTGTTGGATGGGGTCGGCCGGCGCTGTGCTCTCATCAAAAGGTTTGCCGTGGTACTCTCTGCGAAGCATTGACACCGCCTGTTTGGCCGCCTGTTTGGGTTTGTGAATCTCGCCTCTGCCAGGCATCCATCTTTTCAGAAATTCAAACATTTTCATCCTCTGACTCAACTGTCTCCTGAAGAGGGTTTTCAGCAAACATAAACTCTTTCACCGGCTTGCCACCGATCAGATGTTCCTGAATGATCTGCTCCAGTACCCCGGGTGTACAGGAGTGATACCAGGTTCCCTCCGGATAGACAACCGCAATGGGCCCGCGCTTGCACACCAGCAGGCAGTTGGCTTTGGTGCGAAAGATGCCACCCTCTTCCTTTAAATCAAGTTCCTTGATACGCTTTTTCAAATATTTCCATGATTTAAGACCTTCTTTCATTTTGCAGCACTTCGGTTTGGTTTGATCGGCACAAAGAAAAATATGACGTTTTATTGTGGGGATATGTAATTCTTCAGCCTTTTTTTGAACCTTTTTGGTCATAGTTGTTATTCGCATCTATGTTAATTAATAGCATGCCAGCAGACAATACAGCTATATAATTTGCGGCGATTTAAAATACGAAGATTTGTCCGAATATCATGAATGGGAAACAAGGCTACTGTTAAGTCAAATATGAAATGTCGGTCGAAACCTGTAAGCACCTACTGGACATTGTCCGCCTGCCGGCTGATCTGACAGCATTGGGTTTTGTGAGAAAATCGCCTTATGCCACCTTCTTTCAATGTTAATGACGCTGACAGAAACCGGAAAAACGCCGGTATAACTGTCAGGTCTCACCCACCACTTTAGTCTTGACAAGACACTACAGCTCGACGACCTTTTAGAGGATGTACGCTGAACGCAACCGTTGACGGTAAACAGGTAAACCGCATGGCGAATGGTGATGGCTGGATTTTACCTGGGAAAAACCGGCACTTCTTAGTGTTCGTGGAAGTTGTTTTCTGCAGGAACCCTGTTTTCCAGAAGTTAAAACCGCAGAGGGCGCAGCGAAATGCAAAGGGCTTCGTTTACTGAAAGGTGAAGGCCGTGGATTTTGTCCAAAAAAGATTCATTCCAGGGTACTGCCACGAAGGCCGCAAGAACACAATAAAGCACGAGGAAAGCATCATGAATCAATTACATCAAAGAATTCACTTTTTGTTGATTTACGAATAGAAATCAGATCTAAATCAGCTAAGTCTTTAAATCGGTTTATTAAATTGAATTCTAATCTCCAATAAAATAAATAGAACAAAAAAACTTTGTTTGTCAATTCACCAGTTTTTATCTTTACCGAGTTTAGCAATCAGGCAGTCCGGATAACGGCGCCATAATCCATATAACCTTTTTTCTTGAACCGAATCCTGCCACACGAAATACAAACAGGTACCGGGTTCTCCGGCCACCGGAGATTCAGGAAAACTTTTTTTCCGAAAAAATCCGACGCGGTTTCCGTAGTCGGATTTTTTTTGGCCTATAAACCGCTTCCAACTCAACCCAATCATGACACAAATACCTAAAAAAGACGCAATACTCGCTCTCTCCGACGGCACCACTGTTACAGGGAAAGCGATCGGAATCACCGGAACCACCGGCGGTGAGCTCTGTTTTAATACCAGTATGACCGGCTACCAGGAAATCTTCACTGATCCCAGCTATTACGGCCAGCTCATGATGATGACCTATCCGCATATCGGAAACTACGGAACCATGAGCCGTGATGATGAAGCCCGGCAGGTCATGATTGCCGGGCTGATTGTAAGGTCATTTTCCGACGAATTCAGCAATCCGGCCGCTGATGGAAGCCTTCAGGAATACCTTGAGCGAAATAAAGTGGTCGGAATTACCGGGGTAGATACCCGCAGGCTTGTAAGGCATATCCGTACCAAAGGCGTGATGAACGCGGTGATCTCAAGTGAGATTTCCGATGCACAAGAACTTGTTAAAAAAGCCAAAGAGTGGGATCCCATGGAGGGACTTGAGCTTGCCACCAGGGTAACACGATCCGAGGCTCAGACGGTTTCCGCCGAAAACGGCTGCCGGATAGCAGCTTTTGATTACGGGATTAAACAGAGTATTATCGACAGATTTGTGAATCGCGGATGTACACTCCGGATCTTTCCGGCAGAGACAACTGTGGACGAGGTAGAAAGCTGGGAAGCCGACGGATACTTTTTCAGTAACGGTCCGGGCGACCCCAACGCCTCAGCACGATATGGACTGCCAATTGTGAATTATGCCAAATCAACCGGAAAACCACTGTTTGGTATCTGCCTGGGGCATCAGCTGATGGCGATTTCGGAAGGTATTCCTGCCAGAAAGATGTTTGTGGGCCACCGCGGTGCCAATCAGCCTGTAAAAAATATGGATACCGGCCTGGTTGAGATCACAACACAAAATCACGGTTTCGCAGTTGATGAAAACAAAATTGATACCTCAAAAGCTGATATCACCCATATCAACCTGAATGATAACACGATCGAAGGGCTGCGTTACAAAAACTTCCGGGGAATGTCGGTACAATACCATCCCGAAGCGTCACCCGGCCCCCATGATTCCGACTACCTGTTTGATCAATTTATGGCCATGATCAAAGAATCCAAAGAAGAACAGAAAAAGTAAAAACCCAATTCAAAACTCAAAATTCAAAATTTATAATTCCCAAACTGAATGCCAAGACGCGACGACATCCACAAAATACTGATTATCGGCTCAGGGCCGATTGTGATCGGACAAGCCTGCGAGTTCGACTACTCCGGAACCCAGGCTTGCAAATCCCTCAGGGAAGAAGGGTACGAAGTAGTTCTGATTAACAGCAATCCGGCCACTATCATGACCGATCCGATTATGGCGGATTCCATCTACCTGAAGCCGCTGACTCCCGAATCCATTAAAGAAATTGTTGAAATTGAAAAACCGGACGCTGTGCTTCCCACGATGGGAGGGCAGACGGCGCTGAACCTTGCCCGTGACTTGCAGCAAGAAAAATTCTGGGTCAGTCATAATATCAAAATTATCGGTGTGGATATGGATGCCGTCGATATTACGGAAGATCGTCAGCAGTTCAAGGATCTGATGGATTCAATCGGCATTGACCAGTGCAAAAGCCGAACGGCGCAGTCGCTGCTGGATGCAAAAGAGATTGTGGAAGAATTGGGAGGACTGCCGATTGTGATCCGGCCTTCGTTTACACTGGGCGGATCAGGCGGTGGCATTGTCTGGAACGAAGATGAGTTTGAGCGAAAGATATTGCGCGGCCTGGAACTGAGTCCGGTTCACCAGGTACTGATTGAAGAGTCCATTTTCGGATGGAAAGAGTATGAGCTGGAGCTGCTCCGGGATGCCAATGAAAATGTTGTGATCATCTGTTCCATTGAAAACGTGGATCCGATGGGTGTGCATACAGGAGATTCCATTACAGTAGCACCGACACAAACTCTGACAGATAAACAATACCAGGCTATGCGGGATGCGGCCATCAGAATGATGCGTTCGATCGGTACGTTTGCAGGTGGCTGTAATGTTCAGTTTGCCATGGAACCGGGAACCGACCGGCTGGTAGCTGTTGAGATTAACCCGAGAGTCAGCCGATCTTCGGCCCTGGCATCCAAAGCCACCGGTTACCCGATTGCCAAAATTGCCACCAAGCTGGCTGTGGGATATACTCTCGATGAACTGCCAAATCCGATTACCCAGGTATCATCGGCATGTTTTGAACCATCCATCGATTACGTGGTTGTGAAAATTCCCCGTTTCAATTTTGACAAGTTTTCAGGAGTGGATGAAGAGCTGACCACCCAGATGAAAGCTGTCGGTGAGGTGATGTCGATCGGGCGCACATTTCCCGAAGCCCTGAATAAGGCCTGGCAGAGCCTTGAAGTGGGTCGCAGCGGACTGGGAGCCGATGGTTATGATAATCCCGACCGCAAGACAGTACGGGAACGCCTTCTGAAACCCTATTGGGACCGGACGATGCAGATCCGGAATGCATTCAAGTTTGGCACCTCGGTTGAGGAGCTTGCAGATATTACCAAAGTGGATCCCTGGTATTTGCAGCAGATCCGGTATATGGTCTCCCTGGAAAACCGGACCGAAGGACAAAATCTTGAAACCATATCCGATAGTGAACTGCGGGAACTGAAACAGGCCGGTTTTTCTGATGTGCAAATCGCCTGGCTTCTCAGTAAAGGCGGTAAAAGAGTGGTTGAAGATGATATTCGTCAGACAAGGAAAACTGCAGGTATCACCCCAAATTTTAAACTCGTGGATACCTGCGCTGCTGAATTTCCGGCCAAAACACCCTACTACTACTCATCCTATGATGAAGAAAATGAAAGTAATGTAACCGACAAAAAGAAAGTGGTAATCCTGGGAAGCGGGCCAAACCGGATTGGCCAGGGAATTGAGTTCGATTACTCCTGTGTGCACGCCGTGCTTGCAGCTAAAGAGATGGGCTACGAAACCATCATGATTAATTGTAATCCCGAAACCGTATCTACCGATTTTGATGTAGCCGATAAACTCTATTTTGAACCGGTCTACTGGGAACGGGTGCTGGATATTTTCGAACATGAAAAACCGGAAGGTGTGATCATCCAGGTAGGCGGGCAAACGGCACTGAAACTTGGAAAACGGTTTGTGAAAGCCGGAATCCACATTTTTGGCACCGAATTCGAGATGATTGATTTTGCGGAAGACCGCGGTGAGTTTTCCAAATTCCTGAAACGGCTCGACATTCCTTTTCCCGAGTACGGAACTGCACGTGTATCGGAAGAGGCACTCTCCATTGCCAGAAGAATCGGATACCCGGTTTTAATCAGGCCCAGTTATGTGCTTGGCGGACAGGGAATGCGGATTGCCGTAAAAGAGGAGGAACTGGGACGCTATGTGGAACGCATCTTGCAGACGCATCCTGAAAATGATTTTTTAATCGATAAATACCTCGATCATGCCATCGAAGTAGATGTAGATTCGGTGTATGACGGCGAACAGCTTCATATTGCAGGCATCATGCAGCATATCGAACCGGCCGGAGTTCACTCGGGTGATTCCACTGCAGTTCTGCCAACCTACTCACTGAGTGAAAAAGTACTTGAGACCATCGCGAAGTACCAGGAAAAGATTGCAAAAGAGATGGAAATAGTCGGTTTTCTGAATGTGCAGTATGCAGTAAAAGATGAAAAGGTCTACGTACTTGAAGCCAATCCGCGATCTACCCGTACCATCCCGTTCCTGGCCAAAGCTACGGAAAGGCCAGAAGCCGCGATTGCTGTGAAAGTAATGCTTGGTGCCAAACTGAAAGAGTTCGACCTGACTTCAAAACTGAAAAACTGGGCGATTAAAGAGCCGGTTTTCCCATTTGATAAGTTTCCTGAAGTGAAGAAGGAGCTTGGCCCTGAGATGAAATCCACCGGCGAGAGCATCTACTTTATGGAGAACTTCAATGATGAGCACTTCAGGAAACCGTACGAGTTTAAGAATTTGTATTTGAGTAAATAGGAATCTGTTAATGATCGCCTTTATTTCTGATGATAGTTTGGTTTATGAGCAGCAGTAAAACCAGCTATAAAGCAGTAAAAAATATGAATCGGGCAATATGAAACATCGATTCTATCAAAAAAGTGAATTCGAACAGAGGCGATTTCTCTGGAAAACCGGAATTTTTTTGTTCGTTTTTTGTAGTGCTATTTTTATAATTTCCTATCTGACAGCATTATATTTTTTGATTTTCCTGATTCCCGTTGTGATATTGGTTACGGCTCCTTTCATCGATCTGCCAGTGGGTAAAAAAAATGGCAAGTTTATCTATTACTCTCCATTATTCATTACGGAACAAGAGAGAAATAACCAGGTAACTGTTCATGGCGGAACACTCTTTGACTATCTTTACACGATCAGCCCGGATATGCAAGGCCACGAGCGAACCCAACTTGTTTTGTATGGATATATTTCTGGATTGATAAATTTTATTTCAGAGCTTGAGAATCAAAATAAAGACAAACTAAAAGTCCGCGGAACATCCTATATCATCAATCGTCGCACAGCATCCCGCTTTGGATTTAAACCGGTTCAAAAAGATTTTCTTCAGGTTATGATTCTTCTTCTCAACTATATCCCAATCACCTTATCATACTCCTTTTTAAAGCAGAAGCTCCAGTTTCCAAATATATCTGACGTTCAAACATACGAGGGTACGTTTTCAGAGATAGTCGTACATAAAGAGGAACTGCTCAGACTTAAACAACGACTAAAACCAGATTAAATGAGTCTTTTCAACAACAAATACATTC
>CAZFAJ010000063.1:0-16126 GCA_964517005.1 uncultured Balneolaceae bacterium
TTTGGTAATTTTCATAAAATGCTTTCACGCGTTTATTATTTTTCTGATTGTTTCTTAAATACAAGCAGGAAAAAAAATTTCATCCTTCAATGAGAAGGCATCGAAGAAAAGCGGGACTTAAAAAAAAGCACTCACAACTTATTCTGAACTTGATCGTAATTAATATAGACTCAAAGACGTAGCTGTAGCTATATAAAGTGCGATTTATAAGATTCTGAAATTGATATGATGAGGTCTTTTCTTTTAGCATTTATTTTAATCTTTTCAGCCGGGGTTGATGTTGCCGAAACACAATCAGTAATTCGTGGGAGAATTATTGATGCGGATACAAAAAAACCGGTACCTTTTGCACATATAATTGTCCGCAGTGGAGATTACGGTTCTGTTACCAAATCTGATGGACGATTTATACTGAAGTTGCCGGAAAATGATTTACCGGACTCTCTTATCATCAGATCCCTCGGTTACCACGATGAAATTGTAGCAGCTGATACTCAAATTATATTGAATGTGGAACTGTTTTCGCGCGTATATGAGTTAAATCACATCTCAGTGAGTGCCAAAGGCGAACTCAGATCGGATACTCTGGGCACAGAAACCGGAAATATCCCTCTATTTGGCTGGCCCTCTTTCGGGGGGATGGGATCACGCGGAGATATGCTCTCAAGTTTTGCAATCCCGATTGCCTGGCCTCATAAAACTCCATTTACTATCGATAAAGCCAGAATAAGACTAAGTGAAGCCAATCAGGACACTCTGTTTATCAGATTCAGAATTATGAGTAAACATCCTGAAACGGGGTTGCCGGATTCAAATCTGGTGAATCAGAATATCATGGTTATCGAAACAAAAAGCAGCGGGTGGGTTGAATTCAGCCTTGAAGCGGGCCGGTACTGGTTCCGGGACAATGAAGTATTTCTGGTTTTTGACTGGATATCGGATGGCGGAACCGATAAATATATTGCCCCTATGTTTTCTCATAAACCTGGATCAGAGCACTATTTTTTTTATAAACATGCAACCTCTGAATCCTGGTCGCGCCACGATAAGGAATTGGTTTACACAGTTTATGCCAGGTATTGAACTGGAATCAGAAAATGCCTGCCCCTCCTTCTGTTTCTATTTATAGACCTTAAATGTTCCGATTCTTGAAAAGTAGTCTTTCGCTGCAGCTCTTACTTTGGGTGATAAAAGAATAGCAGATGATACAGTGGGAATAGCCATCACTGCAAACATTCCGTCAATCAGGTTGATCACGGCGTCAATGGATGCAACAGCGCCAAATACAATGGAAACAACATAGAAGTAATTATACCAGTGTTGCCGTTCAGCGCCGATTAAAAATCCAAGGCACTTCGTCCCGAAGTAGGAGTAGGTAAGCATGGAACTGATTGCGAAGATGGCAACTGAAAAAGTGAGTAAATATGCGCCATAAATCCCAAATACATCCTCGAAGGCAAGAAGTGTCATGGTTACTCCGTTCGCTTCGGTTCCCTGCCAAACGCCGGTTACAAGAATAGCCATGGCTGTCATGGTACAAATAATGATGGTATCAATGGCAGGCCCCATCATGGCAACCAGCCCTTCACGAATGGGCTCTTTGGTTTTAGCGGCCCCATGAGCGAGTGAACCGGTTCCGATACCTGCTTCATTGGAAAATGCACCCCGCTGAATCCCGATTACAATCAGGGATCCGACTGCTCCGCCCATAACAGCTTCGCCCGTGAAAGCATCAACAAAAACGAGTTTAAAGTAATATGGAATTACATCAATGTGAAAGCCGAGAATAATCAGTACGGATGTAACATAAAAAGCTACCATAAAAGGAACCAGCCTGGCAGCTACATGGCCAATTCGTTTAATACCTCCAAAAATAACCAGGGATACAATTACGGTAAGCACAAGGCCGGTACCCAGGTCGGCTCCAAAATGCGATGCTTCGGAAGCAATACCATTGGGAATGTAAATAACATCGCGTAAAATTTGAGTTAGCTGATTTGCCTGGAAGATGGGAAGCGGACCAAACAGGCCGCCCAGCGTAAATAAAATGGCAAGTGGTTTCCATTTTTTACCGAGCCCCTCCATGATAACGTACATTGGGCCGCCCTGTATCTTACCCATAGAATCCTTGCCTCTGTACATGATTGACAGGCTGCAAGTAAAAAATTTGGTGGCGATGCCTACCACTGCACTAATCCACATCCAAAAGAGGGCTCCCGGCCCGCCCATAAATATGGCAACGGCAACACCACTTATATTTCCCAGGCCAACCGTTGCAGCCAGTGCACTTGACAATGCCTGGAAATGGTTGATATCACCCGGGTCATCGGGATCATCATATCTGCCGCTCAGCAGTTCAAGCGCATGCTTAAAGTAGAGAAAAGGAGCAAATCTTGAATAGATGACAAAATATAAGCCGCCGCCGACAAGCAGTACTACCATCGGCATTCCCCACATAAAGCTGGAAAATTCCGCTAAAATTGTTTCAATGAAATCCAAAGGTGCACAGTTAAGATGTGATCATTTAACAAAATGAGGAGGAATATACACGTTTTGAAGCGGACTTTTCAAATTAGTTAAAAGGGAAAAGGAAACCTGCCGTGATACCGATGTCCGGTGCTCCGTCATCAATACCGACAATGAGGCCGCCTCGAATATGACCAATATCCCGAAGTTTATAATCCAATCCGCCGCTGATTGCAGCATAATCGGTTTCACTCTCAATTAAAAGCTCACCTACTACATTTACACGTTCGGCAACATTCACAATGGAACCCAAGCCAACACCAACTGATAACTCTCTGCTATCATCAAAGCCGGTTTCAATGATATTGAATTGAAGATTACCAGTCAGGGCTACCTTTTCGCTTACAATATGCCGCACTGCGCCATAAAAGCCGAAATTGAAATTTTCTTCACCAACCGATTCTGTTCCGATTGGCAGTGTGAAGAAAGTACCGGCTGCAATTGAAATTTCTTCGATGTCGAAAAGATAACGCCCGGTTAAAAACAGGTCACTGACACCGGAATTACTGTTGCCGAAATTTGGATTTACATTTACAAATCCGAAGGAAGCTTCTCCTTCAATATTAGGAGTAAATGTATATCCGCCTCTCCCGTCCAGGGTTGTAATATCAACAAAATCAAAATCACTGAAAAGGAAATTTCCATTTACGTAGGGTGTACCGGTAATTCTGGCATCCTGGAAATAAGATTGAAAAAGCCGGACATCATCAAAACCGGATTTTTGTGCATAAAGATTTGTACTGCCAAGAGCTGAGATAAAAAACAAAAAGAAGATGATGGTTAATATTTTTTTCATGAAGGTATTGTTAGGTTTAGTAGAAAAAGTTAGTGACTGAATATATCACTATTAACAGATTTATCAGAGAACTGTTCCATTTAAAAAATGATTTATGGTGTACGGTTTTTTGTTGTTTGAACCTTTTGAATCAGGTAATGAAAGAAGCTGGATTAACCGGCAAGCCCAAAATATCTTGAAATTCCACTCAGTATAAACTGAACACTGATAGCGAGCGCTATAAAACCCATCATTCTTGTCATGACATTTAATCCGGTGGGGCCAAGATATTCAGCAAGCTTCGGGGCAACCCGTAAGATTAAATAGGCCGTAAACACGACAAGTATAACTGCAACCGTATTGACAATATAATCGGTAACGTTAGCTGCTTGCGAAGCAAGGCCGATCACCACAGCAATGCTTCCCGGACCCGAAAGCAGGGGCAGTGCCAGCGGGCTGAATGAAACATCTTCCTTTTCCATAGCGGCAGCCTGACCTTTTTTGCTTAATTTTTTTTCTCCGCTGTCTGGTGCGAGCATCGAGTAGGCTGCTCTCATAATAATCAAGCCACCTGCAATTCTGATGCCGGCAAGGCTGATTCCAAAAAAGCTTAATATGTAAGTGCCAACAAATAAAAATACTGTGAGAATGCCAAACATGTACAGAGATGCCTTTTTGGCCGTTCTGATACGGTCTGCAGTGCTGTCTTTTTCAGTCAGCGCAACAAAAACAGGCATTGCAGCAAATGGGTTTACAACTGAAAAAAGTGAGCTGAAACTCGCAAACAACAATCCTCCGATACTTAAAAAAAATGTGGAGATTTCGATATTTTCTGATATTAATTCAAACATGTGTCAAAGATACGCAGTAGTACTGCAAATATGAATGTTGGAAAAATAAGTTTCTGAATTTTTATATTGTCCACGCCATGTTTACCATAATCATCTAAATTATTTATTTATGAATACTGAAACCGTTTTAATTCAAGCAAAAAATATTATCCATAGCAATGATGAGAGAGATACGGTGCTGTTAAAAATATGTAAGCTGTTGGACGACAAAATAGATGTATTTGACTGGACAGGCTTTTATCTTGTTTCCGATCAAAAGGAGAAGATGCTCGAACTTGGCCCTTATGTGGGAGAGGATACTGACCACACAGAGATTCCATTCGGTAAAGGTATTTGCGGACAGGCTGCAGAAACCCTGGATACTTTTGTTGTACAGGATGTAAGTGAAGCAGAAAACTATCTTGCCTGCAGTATCCATGTGAAATCAGAAATTGTGGTACCGATCATGAAAAACGGCGAATTTGTAGGGGAACTGGATATTGATTCGCACAAGAGGAAAGCAATTACACCCGAATTAAAAAAATTATGTGAGAATATTTGCGGCGAACTTGCTTATATATTTTAAATGAAAATAATTTATTGTCTTATTCATCAAAATTTACCATAATAGTTTAAGTTGATTTATAACTATTAAATCATTAGGTATAGAAGAGGCTTTTATTACGTTGGGTCTGATTGTTTGACTGAATAACACTGCACAGTTAAAAAAATGGATTAATTAGTATGGACTATTCAGCATTGGTGAATGCTATTAAAAACGGGGATACTGCTACAGCCAACAGATTATGTAACGAAGCTACACCAATTTTACGACGATATCTGATGTCGAGAATGGGAGCTCCCAAACAGGATGCAGAAGACTGCGTGCAGTTGATGTTTGAATATATTATTGAGAGAATTAAAAAGAATGAATTTCACAATCCGCCGGCTCTTCTTTCATACATGTTAAAAACTTGCCGTCACAGTTACATACGCATGATCAATGAAAACAGCCGTGAAATCGTTAATGAAATTAATGATCCTTCTGTTGACTCCGATCAAATCTGGGTTCTGATTAATGAAGATAAACAACGAGTACTTGATTATTGTCTGAATAATATGAATGAGAACTATCGCCGTTTCGCCGGGTTTCTTTTAAAGCATCCCAATGCAAAAACTGAGGATATAGCTGAATTTTTTAACATATCAGTTAATAATGCATGGACACGTAAACACAGAGTAATTAAAAGGTTGAGTGATTGTATAAAAAATAATTTGTAAAATTTTTAAAAACAGGTGTAAGGAATTGGCGAAAAACAGTTCATACTAATAAAGAGGTGATTATAAACCAAGATATCAGTTATTTACAGGCAAAGACACACTTAGAAAATCTATCTCTTGAAACGTTCAATTAAAAGTGCGGCGGCACCATGAGCAATATAGAAACAATGAAAAAAATAGATCAATATATTCGCGGCGAATTGAAGGATAGCGAAATTGATGAATTATGGATTGAATTTTTAAAAAATCCTGAATTGTACGATTTATTTGAAACGGAGCTCCTTTTGAGAGACCGTGGAAAGAAAACTGAGGCCGAAGCTGTGCTTTCTAATCCCGGCAATTCCTTTTTTGAGATGTATAAAAAACAGCTTTTTGCAATCGCTGCCATACTTACCCTTTCTTTTGGAATTTTTATGATAACCATTATTAAGCAGTCAGATGTCAGAAGTTTTGCAATCGAGAGCATTCATCAAGATGAGATCTTAGGCGCTGACAACTTTCGATCTCATGAGGAAAACAGTGTTGATACGGATCTAATGCTGAACATGGGGCTTGAGGCTGCATTAGAGAACAGGATTAATGATGCTGTTTCTCATTTTAATTCTGTATTAAAGAATGATCCTGACCCTGCTCAGAAGATGAAGGCACAATATAATCTTGGGATATTACACTACAACCGGGGTGAATTTCAATCATCCATTGATTCATTCGAAATCATAGATATGAATCTTGTTGAGCAGGAGTATCTTCAAGAAAAAATTATGTGGTTTCTTGGAAATGCCATGCTTCAAAACAGTCAGCTTAATGGTTCCGAAGAGGTGCTTCAACGTGTGATTGGAATGAATGGAAATTATCTGGAGGAGGCAACTTTACTGCAGCAGAAGCTTCAAAAAGAAATTCAATCCCGTCAATATTGAGCAACAACTCTCAATTTCTTTTTCCTGCAATGGGCAACGGATCGTTTAAATCTTCTGTATGATGCATCAGTGCCTGATGTGTTGCAATTTTTTTATCTGATTTTTTCTTCTTCACTTTTTGATAACTGCCATCAGGCAAAAGAACCCAGCGCTGCCGGTTATCCCTCAAATAGACATTAAAAAGAAATTGAAGATATTTTTTCAGATCTGTGTGCTCTATGGGAGCAAGTACCTCAACCCGGGCATCCAGATTACGGTGCATCCAGTCGGCCGACCCGATATAGTAGTGCTCTTTTCCGCCGGAGTAAAAATAGTAGCAGCGAGAGTGTTCCAGAAAACGTCCAATAAGAGCATGAACTCGGATATTCTCACTCAGCCCCTTTTTGCCGGGGATCAAACGGCAGACACTTCTCACAATCAAGTCTGTCTGCACACCGGCTGCTGAAGCTTCATAGAGTTTTTGAATAATCAGGGAATCTTCCAGGTTGTTCATTTTACCGATAATTCTTGCTTTTCTTCCTGCTTTTGCCTCCTCAATTTCGTGATCAATCAAATCATATATGGATTGCCTCATAAAACGTGGAGCAACGATCATTTTTTTATAAGATTGATCAGGAGCGTACCCTGTTAAGAGATTGAAGATTTCGGATACGTCTGAGGCTATATCCTCGTCACAAGTAAAAAATCCAAAATCTTCGTAAAGCTGTGCGGTATCCGGATGATAATTTCCGGTGCCAATATGAACGTATCGCCGTAGTCCATCAGGTTCATCACGCACCACGATGGTTATTTTTGAGTGGATTTTCAATCCCGCAATTCCATAGGAGACGTGAACCCCCGATTTTTCAAGCCTGTGAGCCCACTCAATATTGCGCTCTTCATCAAATCTCGCTTTTAATTCTACCAGAACAGCGACCTGTTTGTCATCTTCTGCTGCATTCATCAATGCGTGCATTACCGGTGAGTCACTGGACGTTCGATACAGTGTTTGTTTTATGGCCAGTACTTTCGGGTCTTTGGAAGCTTCTTCCACGAATCGCTGGGTAGAAGTCTTAAAACTGTGATAAGGATGATGCACGATAAAATCACCTTTCCGGATAATTTCAAAAAAGCCGGGTGACTCCTCATCCATTTCGTGCCGGAGAACCGGGTGTAGTGTAGGTATCCAGGGGTCATACCTCAGTTGGTGAAAACCTTCAAAGTCGTACAGCTGAATGCAGTCGGCCAGCCCGATCGGACCTCTCATTTCAAAGACATCTTTAGGATGGATCTGCAGATTTTTGATGAGGTATTCCTTCATGTCGTCCGGCGTTTTCGAATCCAGTTCAAGCCTTACGATATCAGCAAATCGCCTTTCTCTCAATTCATCTTCGATCATTTCAAGCAAATCATCTGCCTCTTCCTCATTTCGTTCCAAATCGGCATTGCGTGTCAGCCTGAATATATTTGCGGAAAGAATCTCCATGCCCGGAAAAAAGCGTTGCATTTTTTGCCGGATAAGATCACTGATCGAGACGAGAATTACTTCTTTTTCTGATTTATTTACTTTTATCCAGCGCGGAAGGTTGGATGGTATTTTTATCCGGGCAAAACGGGTTTCCTCTGAGGCCGGAATTTTCAGTTTGATTGCAAAAGAACGGCTTTTATTCGAAATAAAGGGGAAAGGGTGAGTTTCATCAACAGCCAGCGGTGTGATGATTGGGTAAAGTTGTTTATTGAAATAGGTATTAGCAGTGGCTTTTTCGCTTTCAGTGAGAGTTTCAATTTTTTTTATACGAATACTAAACTTTTCTAACTCAGGCAGCAGCTGTTTAAAATAACAATCCCGGTAAGCGCGGATCATTTTTTTAACTTCACTCCGGATTTCATTCAGTTGTTCTTTGGGAGTGCGGCCGTCTACAGTCAGGTCTTTTACGCCTGCATGGAGCTGTCTTTTCAGACCGCCAATTCTTTTTTGAAAAAACTCATCCAGATTGGAACAGACAATCCCGATAAATTTAACCCGCTCAAGCAGGGGAACATTCTCATCCTGAGCTTCTGATAATACTCTCCAGTTGAATTTGAGCCAGCTCAATTCGTAATTAAAGAAGTAGTCCGGGCCAAATATTTTGAGTTCACTTGCCCTGAAATCCTTCTGGAGCCCTTTTTCCATCAGAACTTCATTCTTCTTTGGATTCGCAAGACTTTTACCGTGTTTGGTTTTCTGGATTTCAAGAGGATCTTTCTGTAACTCGTCCGGTGAAAATGACTCCTTTGTCATAGTTTCAAAAATTGTATTTGTTTACAGTATATTTAATCAATTTAATAATTATACTTTAACTTAATGTAAACGGTTTTATTGGAATTCCAGTGGATCAGGTTTTTAGATTTCAAAAACTCCCTTTTAAGATGTGGTAAGTTAGTCGAAAACAAGTATAATTGTGGTATTAATTAATGTGGAATTCAGTTTGTGGAATCTTAAAACCAATTCAAGTTTGCAAATAAATTCCGGAAAAAAAATAAATCATAAAGAGGACAAGAATTAGGTGCAGAATCCGCTTTTAAACCCTGAAGAAAAAGAAGAAGCATTTGAATCAAATATAAGGCCTTCATCTCTGGAAGAGTTTATTGGTCAAAAAAAAGTTATCAGCAATTTACAGGTATTTATTCAGGCTGCCCGAAAAAGAAATGAGGCATTGGATCATGTAATTCTTTCAGGCCCGCCCGGCCTTGGAAAAACAACCCTTGCCTATATCATTGCCCGGGAGATGGGAGTTCAAATCAGGCCAACCACGGGTCCGGTACTTGAAAAACCGGGCGACCTGGCCGGAATGCTTACAAACCTGGAAGAGGGTGATGTGCTGTTTATAGATGAGATTCACAGGCTCAACCCGATTATTGAGGAATACCTCTATTCAGCGATGGAAGATTACAAACTGGATATCGTTATAGATTCAGGGCCGAATGCAAGAAGTGTTCAGATTGAACTCAACCGTTTTACACTTGTGGGAGCTACTACCCGGAAAGGGCTGCTTACATCTCCTCTGAGGGCGCGCTTTGGAATCGATATGAGGCTCGATTATTACGATGTTGAACTTCTTCAGCGTATTGCCCTGCGAACCGCTCACATTCTTGGCTTTGGCATTACGGAGACCGGGGCTCATGAAATTGCAAGACGAAGCCGCGGCACTCCCCGCATCGTAAATAAGCTGCTGAGAAGAACAAGGGATTTTGCTCAAGTAGAAGATCTTGATTCGATAAACAAGGAGATCGCAGACAAAGCATTGAATGCCCTGGATGTGGATGAAAATGGCCTGGATGATATGGACTCAAGAATTCTGAGGGCGATTGTTGAGAATTACGGGGGAGGGCCCGTTGGCCTTGGTACACTTGCGGTTGCGGTTGGAGAAGATAAAGGGACAATCGAGGAAGTATATGAACCCTATCTGATTAAGGAAGGTTTTATGCAGCGCACCCCAAAAGGAAGGGTTGCCGCCGGAAAAGCATATCAATACCTGGGAATCAGCCGGGGAAACAGTGAGTCGGATCTTTTTCCCGGTTAAACTTTTTCAGCATGCAGCATTCAAAGAATGTGGAAGAAAGCCTGAATTTTCGTAGATTCAGCACTTAAAAAAAATTCTTATAAATCTAATAAATTATATAAATGAAACATCTATTTACATCCGAATCCGTATCAGAAGGACACCCCGATAAAATTTCCGATCAGATTTCGGATGCCATACTGGATGCAATGCTTAGGCAGGATCCTGAGTCTCGTGTTGCTGTAGAAACGCTCGTAACCACAGGCCTTGCGGTTGTATCCGGAGAAGTAAGAACTGATGCCTATGTAGATGTGCAGGAAGTTGTGCGAAACGTTATTCGCGATATCGGATACACAAAAGCAAGCTATCGTTTTGATGCGGACTCTTGTGGGGTGCTTTCCACTATCCATCAGCAAAGCCCGGATATTGCACAGGGTGTGGATTCAGGTGATAATAAACTACAGGGAGCCGGCGACCAGGGAATGATGTTTGGTTATGCATCCAATGAAACCGACGCACTGATGCCATTTGCTATTCACTATTCGCATCTTTTGTTGAAAAAACTTGCCCATATTCGAAAAGAAACCGCATTGATGTCGTACCTGGGCCCCGACAGTAAAAGTCAGATTACCGTTGAATACGGTGAAGACAGAAAACCCAAAAGAATCAACACGATTGTTCTTTCTACCCAGCATGATGAAGGCGTGGATCAGGCTCAGATTAAAGCCGATATAAAAAAGCACCTTGTTGGTAAAATTCTTCCTGAAGAGATGATTGATTCAGATACAATTCTGCATGTGAATCCAACAGGTAAATTTGTTGTCGGAGGCCCTCATGGAGATACCGGATTAACCGGCCGTAAGATAATTGTGGACACATACGGAGGAAAAGGCGGACATGGCGGCGGAGCGTTTTCCGGAAAAGATCCGTCAAAAGTGGACCGGAGTGCTGCTTATGCGAGCCGTCATATTGCCAAGAATGTTGTTGCTGCTGAACTTGCTGAAGAGTGTCTTGTACAGGTAGCGTATGCGATTGGTATTCCATACCCTGTTTCAGTAAATGTGTATACGTACGGCACAGGTAAAGTTCATGATACCAAGCTGGCAGAAATTATTCACAATACGTTCGACCTTACACCGTCAGGAATAATCGACCGTTTTGATCTAAAACGGCCCATCTATCAAAAAACTGCTGCATACGGACACTTCGGACGGGATGAATTTCCCTGGGAAAAAACAGATTATATTAAAAAACTTCGAAATGCCGTTTAATAATATTACGAGAGCAAAAGTGTTATAAAATATCTCTCTTGAAAATTTCAAGTTAAACTCATTTAAAATTCTGAAATTGGGAGTATACTGAGGAATGAAGAAGTTTTTTCTCATAATTTTTTTTCTCATAATCTGCAATAGTCTGGCTGAATCTGGCCTGAAAGCTCAGCAGAAAGTTATTGTGTTAAATCCATATGAGGAATTGGATTTTGGGAACAAAAATCACAAAGCAAATTTCCATACTCACACCACAAAATCTGACGGTTCGCAAGATCCGGATGTTGTCATCGATGGTTATCACCGTGAGGGTTACAGCATTCTTGCACTGACAGATCACAACCATGTAACCTGGCCCTGGTTTAATTTTGGAAAAAATCCTGAAGAACTGGAGATGCTCGCCGTACCCGGAAATGAGCTTTCCCGGCATCATCATAGCCTGAGCCTCTTTACACTCTATCCCTACCCGGTACGTGAGTGGCCAACCCGTAAACTTGAGGTTTCTATCAGGGAAGTAAGTGAAAACGGCGGGCTAAATGTATTG
Source organism: uncultured Balneolaceae bacterium (assembly GCA_964517005.1). Lineage (GTDB taxonomy): Bacteria > Bacteroidota > Rhodothermia > Balneolales > Balneolaceae > CAYVBJ01. Next base: position 11,663 of record CAZFAJ010000063.1, read on the forward strand.
GCCCATCCGGGAAGATACTGGGAGCTGGAGGGTGAAGATATTCCTGATGATGCTCTGCAAGAATATGTAAAACTTTTCCGGCGGTTTGAGCTGCTGATCGGCATGGAAGTTCACAATATGGAAAATCGCTATCCCCGCGATCGTAAATTGTGGGATGCGCTGCTTCAGGAGTTGATGCCGGCTCGTCCGGTATGGGGATTTGCCAATGATGACAGTCATCAGGAAACACATATCGGTTTAAACGCGAACCATTTTCCACTTGAAAATCTTTCGGAAAGTGCGGTTCGTGAGGCGATGCTTTTGGGTAAATTTTATTTCAGCTCAGTGACAACCCACCCCGAAGATGAAAGAGACGCGGACCAGGTGCCGGTTATCACAGCTGTTCACTATGATGATGAAGCAAATAAGCTTACACTGAAAGCAGAAACGAACGGTGTGCGTGTTGATGAGAGCCATTTTACGTGGTTTTCAAACAGAGGGAAGATTGTTGGGAAAGGCTCCGTCATCTATCTCGATGATACCAAGGAGCTCACAACCTATCTTCGTGCTGAAATCCGGGGTTCCGGAGGGGTAGCCTATACACAGCCGTTCGGTCTTGCGGATAAGAAGTAAAATATTATTTGAATTTTGATCACTATCCGAAAAATATAAGCGTTTTGTCTTTTCATTTTTCTGCTCTACATTTCAGGCGTCTGATAAACCAATCTAAAAAAGCGAGTCATGAAATACCTATACTGTTTTACGAGTTTTTTACTCTTGTTTTTTCTGTTGATCGAGCCCATGGCTGCACAGCAACAGACTCATGTTTTCCGCGGAGCCGAGATATTACCCGTATCCGGAGATCCCATTCCAAATGGAGTTCTTGTTGTTAAAAATGGAAAAATTGAGTCTCTTGGACCCGAAGGTTCGGTCTCTGTACCTTCCGAAGCGAAAGTAATTGACGTAAAAGGCAAAGTGATTATGCCCGGCCTTGTTGATCCGCATTCCCACATCGGCGAAGGTGATGGTGGCGACCGGTCAGCGGCTATGCATCCCGATGTCCGGATCATGGACACGATTGATCCCCGCAGTGATACCTTTAAAAAAGCCCTCGCAGGTGGAATTACGTCCGTAAATGTGATGCCGGGATCCGGCCACCTGATGAGCGGGCAGACAGTCTACCTGAAACTTCGCCCTGCCAACACAGTGGAAGAGATGCTGCTGTATGTGGATGAAGAGAATAAAATATATGGGGGACTTAAGATGGCGAACGGAACGAACTCCTTGCGTCAGCCTCCCTTTCCCGGAACGCGGGCCAAATCTGCGGCGATGGTGCGTTCACTCTATCTGAAAGCACAGCAATATCACGATAAAATCAAAAAATCTGAGGGCGATCCTGAGAAAATGCCGGAGCGCGATCTCGGAATGGAAACACTGATTGAGGTGCTCGAAGGAAAACGTATTGTTCACAATCACACCCACCGGCACGATGATATTCTTACGGCCATACGTCTTTCCCGGGAATTTGGGTACAGGCTTGTTTTACACCACGTGAGCGAAGGCTGGAAAGTGGCAGATGAAATTGCCGAAGCCGGTGTGCCTGCATCGATTATTGTTCTTGATTCACCCGGCGGAAAAATGGAAGCGGTAGACCTGGCCTACAGAACCGGGGCTGTGATGGAAGAGGCTGGTGTCGATTTTGGCTATCATACCGATGACGGCATTACCGATTCGCGTCTTTTTTTACGGTCTGCTGCTTTCGGAATGCGTGAAGGAATGAGCCGTAAAAAAGCTCTTGAATCTCTCACGATTGCGAATGCACGGATGATGGATATTGAAGATCGCACCGGAAGCCTTGAACCCGGAAAAGATGCCGATTTTATCATTCTTTCTGGCGACCCGTTCAGTGTGTACACGAAAGTGGAACAGACTTGGGTGGAAGGTGAAAAAGTATGGGACTATTCAGATCCCGAAGACAAAAAATATGCAACCGGCGGTTACGATGTATTTCGGGGCGGTGGTTACGGACATCACGATCATGAAGGAGGAAAATAATGAACAAATTTAAATATCTGTCTGCACTCATTCTCTCTGTAACCCTGATATCTATTCAGGCAAATGCACAAATTGCAGTTAAGGGAAATACCGTTCACATCATCAGCGGAAATACCATCACAAACGGTGTGGTTCTTGTAAAAGATGGAAAAATTGAACGGGTGGGAAGTGCCGACAGAATCAGCATTCCGAACGGTTACACAACCTATGAAGCGGATGTGGTTACTCCCGGGTTAATTGATGCGCACTCTGTTGTGGGTTTGGCCGGAATCTTTAACCAGGATCACGATCAGGATCAGCTTGAAACATCTGATGCCATTCAGCCCGATCTGCGTGCCCTGGATGCCTATAACTCCAGGGAAGATCTCGTTATTTTTCTGCGCGAAAAGGGAGTCACCACCGTTCACACCGGTCACGGTCCCGGGGCAGTGATATCAGGCCAGACAATGATTGTAAAAACTGCTGGTGAAACCATTCAGGAAGCTATTGTAGATTCCGTGACAGCTCTCGCGATTACCCTGGGGTCAGGTATCAGCAATGACTTCAGCAAGCCGGGTACGCGGGCAAAAGCGGTTTCCATGCTCAGGCAGGAGTTAATCAAATCCCGGGAGTATGCGGAAAAACGTAATTTTGATGATGAGTCTAAACGTCCGGCGCGCGATTTGAAAATGGAGGCGCTGGCGGATATGCTTGATGGCAAAATCCATGCTCTTATAACCGCTCACAAGGCAAGCGATATCATGACGGCGTTTCGTCTGCAGGAAGAGTTTGGATTCAGTTTATGGCTCGACGGGGCGGCTGAAGCTTATCTTTTGACAGAAAAGATCCGGGATGCCGGTGTGCCTGTGATTGTACATCCAACGATGATCCGAACACGGGGCGATGCACAGAATGCCAGTTTTGAAACAGCCGGAGTGTTGCACGAAGCGGGAATCCCGGTGGTTTTTCAGAGCGGGTTTGAAGGATATGTCCCCAAAACGCGGGTAGTTCTTTTTGAAGCAGCAATTGCAGTCGCCAACGGAATGGATGCCGATGCAGCGCTGGAAGCACTGACACTGGATGCCGCCAAAATCCTTGGAATCGATCAGCGAGTGGGATCAATTGAGCGTGGAAAGGACGCCGATTTGGTTCTATTTGACGGCGATCCATTTGAATACACGACGAAAACAACCCATGTGATTATTGACGGAAAGGTTGTGAAGGAGTAGTGCCAGGGTATTATTCGGTAAAGCTCCGTGAAATGATTATTGTAAGATCTTATGGCTTCACATAATCATAGCTCACAAAAGCGAACTTTTTGCTGTCGGGGGACCATGACGGCACGTTAATGGTTCCCTGTCCGCCGAAGAGTTCTACAATTACTTCAGGTTCTCCGCCTTCAAACGGCATCATACGCAGTACAACATTCTTATCAGCCGGATGGCCTTCAACTGACGCGTCATAGGATAGAAAAACGATCCATTTACCATCGGGCGAGGGGTGCGGAAACCAGTCACCGTACTCTTCATTAAACGTAACCTGTTCAACACCGGAACCATCGGGCCGCATGCGGAAAATCTTCATCACACCGGTTCTTACCGAGTTAAAATAGATCCACTCTCCGTCCGGTGTATAATCTGCACCATCGTCCAGTCCGGGTGCGGTTGTAAGCCGGGTCTCTTCACCTCCATCTACGGATATGGCGTAGATGTCAAAGTCGCCATCCCGGAGGCCGGGATAAACGAGCGTTTCTCCATCGGGAGACCAGCCGTGCCAGTAAGATGTATCCTTTTCAGTGACTTGCCGCGGCGTGCCGCCTTCGGCAGATACGATATAAATGAGGGACCCCCTGCCTTCCGGAGAGTGGCTGAGTACAATTTCTGACCCATCGGGTGAAAAACCATGATCATTATTGCAGTTGTCGGCAAAACCTGTATCCAGTTTCTGAGGATTTCCCCCCTCCACTGGCAGCGTGTAGAGGCTGCCCCCACTGTTAAAAAGAAAATAGCTTCCGTCCGGCGACCAGTTGGGTGCTTCAATATGTTCCTTTACCCTGTAGATTACTTTTCTCTCTTTCGTTTCAATATCATATATCTCCAGGCTGCTTTCAAGAACAAGGGTTGAGTCATGAACCGAGTAACCGGTGCGTTCTGTTTTTGGTTGCGGAGTGTCCGGTTGATTCGGGGTGCATCCGGTAATTATTCCGAAAATCAGCGAAGTGATTATTAAAATTGATGCGTGACTGATGTTGATTGTTAAGTCCATAATACCTGTAGTTTTGAATTAAAAAAAGAAATCATCACCAGCCTGTTACGCCGCCGCTGTGGTATCCGGGCAACCCGCAATACTCAACACCCCGCCGGCATGGAGAAACAAACTCCGGGCAATATCAACCCTCAATACAAAATCCTGAACCGGATTGTATTTTCAATATTCTGCAGTTCTTTGATT
>CAZFAJ010000064.1:0-337 GCA_964517005.1 uncultured Balneolaceae bacterium
GGGTGGCTCGCGGGATTTTTTTTAAATACAATTTAAATTTACGTGCGTCTGCCGGTAACGTTTATATTTTTTGAAAATAACTTTTAAATGATACGTTCAACTCCTTCAATTAAGTTGTCCCTTTTTTATTCGAATTAATATGAAAAGAACGTTGTAGAAGTGAATTGTAATCTCTTATATTTAAAGTCTGAAATTTAAGTTAGGGTACTAGCCGGCGTGGTGGAATTGGTAGACACGTTGGACTTAAAATCCAATGGGTATTTAAATGCCCGTGCCGGTTCGAGTCCGGCCGCCGGTACTTATAAAAAATCAAGAGAAGGCAGCTCAGTTCAAATCC
>CAZFAJ010000064.1:437-16059 GCA_964517005.1 uncultured Balneolaceae bacterium
GCGAGAAGCCTGTCCCGCCGAACGGAGTGAGGGGAACGCACGGCGTCGGGAAGTCCGGCCGCCGGTACTTATAAAAAATCAAGAGAAGGCAGCTCAGTTCAAATCCAGCTACCAATTTGATACGAAGAGCCGGGCGAGAAGCCTGTCCCGCCGAACGGAGTGAGGGGAACGCACGGCGTCGGGAAGTCAGGCCGCAGTAAGTTTTAAAATTTCCGACCTGACGCAGTGAATTTCGAATGGTCAAAAATTTCAATACTGAAGTTGTTTTTTATGTTCGAACTATTAGTTGACTGATTGATCAGACAAATAATTTTATATTAAAAAAATGATCATGTAATGGTTGTCCTCACGAAACCGGCAGTATAACCCTTACTCTTATTTATGGAGGTTTATTACTTATAAATAGAAGATAGTCAATAACTTACTATCAAAGGTAATTGTGTAATTACCTTGATTCATCTTCAACATAAAGGAGGTAAGTGATGATTAAAAATAACATAACATATAAAAGTGCATGTAAAAAGCTTGTTGCTTCAAGCTTTGCAATTCTTATTTCAGTGTTTTTGATCAATAGTTCACATGGTCAGCAGACTCAAGTTGAAAAAAAAGATGTTCCACCTGCCGTTGTAGAAACGATTGAAACCACTTACGCAAGTTGCGGTAACAACATTACATGGTATACAACTGGAAATGGAAAAGTTGATTATTATGTAGCTACTGCAACGGGCGAAAATATGATATGTGAATCGGTTTACGATACAAAAGGAAACTTGATTTACGCGATCACAACTCAGACAAATGTTAAACTGCCACGTATAGTTCAGGAGGCTATAGCAACAAAACATAAAGGATGGACAATAAAAGGAGATAAGCGTGTAATTCACGATTTTGACTTAAACAGAAGTTACTATGAAGTCAAAATTGAGAATGAGAAAAAACACAATACACTCTATTTTGATTCAAATGGTGAAGAGATTTCACCTCAACTGGCACTTTTTTCTACAAAAGTTAAAGTTAAGAAAAAAGAGATTCCGAATGCTGTATCAAATAGAATTGAGACAGATTTGGGTTGTAATTATGAAAACACTAAATGGTATAAATATGACAGGTTAAAAGAGTCCGACCGGTACGTAGCAACAGCTTCGGGTAAAAACCTAACCTGTCGTGCAGTTTATGATGCAAGAGGAAACCTGATTAGTTCAAAAACGATTGCAGAAAACGTTAAACTATCTGCTGAAATAACAAGGTTCATATACACTGAATACCCGGGTTGGACAATTACAAAGGATAAATCAATTGTCACAGACTTCGATGAAAATACAAGACACTATGAAGTGATTATTGAGAAGAACGGTTCGAAACAGACTCTTTATTTTAACACAGAGGGTGAAGAAATGGATCCGCCGGTGTCTTGAAAACAACAGAAACATTTAAACTTTAAATTATTATGAAGTATGCAAAGTAGTGGCGTGAGGGATAAATCTCCCTGACGCCACATTATTTTTTAGTTACTGCCTGCTACTGCAAAAAACCAAATATCACCTCTTCTGTTCCTGAATGCCCGGTTTACAGTTGTCCGTCCACGAGCTGGCTGTGAGCATAATCGACCGCACGGGCGGTGAGTGCCATATAGGTGATACTGGGATTTTGAGTACCGGCGCTGGTCATGCAGGAGCCATCAGTGACAAATACGTTGGGTACTTCGTGCATCTGGTTCCAGCGGTTCAGCACACTGGTTTGCGGATCATGGCCCATCCGGGCGGTGCCCATTTCATGGATGGCGGCCCCCACAGCAGTAGCGTCATTTGTTGCAACAATATTGACACACCCGCCCGCTTCCAGCATCTCCACGGCACATTGTACCCCGTGCTCGCGAAGCTTGGCCTCATTTTCGCGCAGCCTGGCATCAAAAGTTATGATGGGGATGCCGTATTGATCCGTCTTATTGAAATTGAGGTACATGCGGTTCTCGTGATAGGGCAAAAGTTCGCCGAAGCAGGTCATCCCGATATGCCAGGCGCCCGGCTGGAAGACAATATCCTTGAGCTCCTCGCCGATTACCCCTTCCGGAAAATTACTTATACGCTGCGCCCGTCCCTGATAACCGAAACCGCGAAGATAGTCATCTCTTTTGGTTTCCTCGTCGATATTGGTGAACCTCGGGATATAAAAACCGACCGATTTGCGCCCGGAATAATAGGAGTTTTCAAGTTTGGGCAAAATCCCTGATGCACCCATCCCATAATGATGATCCATCATATTATGGCCCAGTTCGCCGCTTTTATTGCCGAGGCCATGGGGAAATGTTTCTGAACGGCTGTTCAGTAAAATGGCAGTGGTGCCAACCGTACTGGCATTGCAAAAAATGATTCGGGCCGTGATCTCGATCTCATCTTTGGTTTCAGCATCAATCAGGCGAACGCCGCTGGCTCTGCCTGTATCGGCATCGTACATAATCTCCTTCACAATACTGTGAGGGCGAATTGTCAAATTACCTGTTTCATCGGCTACCGGCAGTGTTGCCGACTGGCTGCTAAAATAAGCACCGTAAGGACATCCACGCCAGCAGCGGTCGCGTACAAGACACTGTCCGCGATGCCCTTTATGAATCTCCGGGTTATATTCGGTCAAATTGGCTACGCGTCCGGGTGTAATCACACGTTAAGGAAATATTTTTGCAACAGATTTACGCAAATGCTGTTCCGCACAATTCAGTGGAAACGGCTTTAAAAATTTTCCGTCAGGTACCTGTTTCAACCCCTCTGCCTGACCGCTGACTCCAACAAACGTCTCAACGTAGTCGTACCAGGGTTTAATATCTGCATACCGGATGGGCCAATCGACCGCGATCCCTTCCTTTTTATTGGCTTCAAAGTCGAGATCGCTTAAGCGGTAGCAATGCCGGCCCCACATGATGGAACGTCCTCCTGTGTGGTGTCCGCGAATCCAGTCGAACCGCACGTCTTCGTCATAGGGATATTCGTCGTCTTTGTTGATCCAGTGTTTGTTATCCTGCCGCACCCACCATGACAGACGATCCTGTTTATGATAGTGCTTTTCAATTTCATCCCGGGGGACTCTGTTTTGATGAGGAAGATCCCAAATATCCTGATTTGCTGTTGGATAGTCGCCATGGAGCACCATTCTTCCACGCTCAAGCACCATGGTTTTATATCCTTTTTTGCACAACTCCATGGCCGCGTAACCGCCGCTTATTCCTGAACCGATAACGATAGCATCAAATTCTGTACTGTCTTTTCTGTTCATCGTATTGCCCATGCTCTGTTTTCAACATCATCAACAGTGATGCAGGGTTCATAGCCACCCGGTATCGGCAGATAGTTCAGATGATTTTTACCAATTTTTTCTGTTGTCAGGTAATATGCGATGGCCTGTTGTTTCAGCTCCACATAAGCCAGGCGTGCATTTTGGGTTTCACTGTTACGATTAAGTTCCAGCCTGCGTAAAAGTTCAACCCGTTCTGGTTGATTCAGTTGCCGGTAATTATGAGCGGTCAGGTGGTTTTCAAGATCAGCCCACTGTTCTATGAATTTGTTTTTAAACTCGGTATCGAATACAAGTCCGATCATGGTGTCGATTGTATAATGTACATTCACATCTGAAGCCGACGGACTGTCGGTGCGCGGAAGTATCGTGTCAGCCAGCAGGGTCACCATTTCAAATTGTTCAGTGTCGAAAAAGAGCAGTTCAGAAACTTCTTCAGCGGGCCTTGAACAACCTGATAAAAAAACAGAGGCAAAAGAAGCGGACACGGCTCCTCCAGTCAGAAAGGCCGTATATTTATGCATTTCACGTCTGTTCATGAGCATCGGTATAAAAGTGATTACATTTTTTTGAAATTAGTGATACGGCTACCATTTTATTCAAATAAATTGAATCCGAACCATAACCGGCAGATTGAAAGTTCAATTTAGAAAATATTTGGTAAACTCCAAGCTGAAGGAAATATGCATTGCCGTGTTCAATCATTAAGCGCAATTTTATAATACTAAAATTACATTAATTAGATTACTTCATTTTAAATGAGCTGCCGGCTATTACAGAAATTGTGATGTATAGGAATATTCAATGTAATCGGGAAGGATCTACTGTTTCTGAAACTGGAGTACAGACAATTATTTTCAATAATCCGTAACACTTCAGGCTTTTCTTTCTCTTATATGTATACATGAATTTAGTTTTAATCCTTTTAAAAAATCCACACAAATGAGTGACACGTCTGCATCCTTAAATTCAACCGATACAGTTATGACCGAAAGCAAAAAAAAGGTTTTTGTGGTTGAAGATGATCTTATTTTAAATCTTCTCTACGAAAATTATATGGAACAGCTCGGATTTGAAACCGAAGGTGAGCTGGTTTATGGAAAAACAGCTGTAGATCTCGCGAAAAAAATTAACCCCGATCTGATCCTGATGGATATTGCCCTTGAAGGGGAAATGGACGGGATAGAAGCGATGCTTGAAATCCGGAAATTTTCGGATGTCCCGGTTATTTATATCACTGGAAATTCAGAGGAATCAAATCGAACCCGGGCCATTGAAACGAACTATACGGATTTTCTTACAAAACCGGTAGAGTTTGAAGATCTGAAAGAGAGCCTTATCCGGGCAAAAATTATATCCGGATAAAAAAAAATAACAGGTTTTAAAAAAGATGCAGCGGCTTAGCCATCGGGAGCTGCACTCCGAAACCGGGATTTTTAAAAAATTCCGCCCTTCTCAAATACTTCCGGTCTATTGGAACTAAAGAAAGTCTGTCTTACATTTAATAGACTAAATTCAACAGACACTTTAATACAGATCTATTCTTCTTATGAATCGCCTATTTCCCGTTTTTACGCTTATTTTTGCATTTTTTATATCCTGTGCAGCCCAGGAAACCACTATTGACACTCAAACTGAGACAACCGAAAAAGACCTTACGGAACTTGAGCGGCCAATCCCCTATGTCCCGAAAATTCCTGATGCATTTCAATCTGCGATTGACAATGAAACCCGTTCACCAACCGGTGAACCGGGGCCGAACTACTGGCAGAATGAATCCCGGTACATTTTGGATGCCGAACTGTTGCCGGAAGAGCATAAAGTTAACGGTACGGCGGCCATTACATACTTCAATAATTCTCCTGATAATCTTGAAACAGTTGTTATTGAACTTGCTCTAAATCTGCATAAAGGCAGCACCCCGAAAAAGGAGAGTACGGAAATTACCGGCGGTATCACGCTTCACTCCATCGAAGTAAACGGCCGCGAACTGGAAGAAATAAACCTGTTCCAAAGATTCGCTCAAAACAGACCGGGTTACATTGTAAATGGCACACAGCTCTATCTCTATCCGGATTTACCCGTTGATTCCAAATCGGCGGCTGATTTGAATATCGAATGGTCATTTGAAGTGCCTGAAGATGGAGCATCCGGCAGAATGGGAAGAAACCGGGGCAATCTCTATTTTATTGCATACTGGTACCCGAAAATAGCAGTTTATGATGATGTCAATGGCTGGCTGGATGATGATTTTCTCGGTAATGCAGAGTTTTACCATGAATTTGCAAGTTATGAACTCTCCATAACTGCTCCTTCCGGGTGGGTGGTAATGGGTACCGGGGAATTTCAAAATCCGGCGGAAACACTATCTGATCAAATGCTGGATAGATATGACCGTGCCGTCACGAGTGACGAGCCGGTTACTATCATTAGTGAAGGTGAATTTGAAGATGCCACACGGCAGGGAAATGACGGAAAACTGACATGGAATTTTTCATCGGAAAAGGTCAGAGATGTGGCATTTAGTGCAACCAGGGAGTCTGTCTGGGAAAGTGCGAGAACTCCTGTAGGTGACCTGAACAATGATGGTACAATGGATTATACCAGAATTCACTCTTTCTATCGCAAATTTGCTCCGCTGTGGAAAGAGCAGCTCTCTTACGCCCGGCACAGTATCACATTTCTTTCAGAATTTACTTCCCTGCCATATCCCTGGCCGCATATGACTTCCGTAGAAGGGGCCGGTATCATCGGGGGCGGAATGGAGTTTCCGATGATGACATTAATGGGCAGTTACAATGGAAGATCAGCTGCAGATTTATACGGTGTAACTGCTCACGAACTGGCCCATATGTGGTTTCCGATGATTTTGAGTTCAAACGAGCGCAGGTATACCTGGATTGATGAAGGTTACACAACATTTCACACGCACCAGGCCGAAATGGATTTTTATCCGGACCGGTACGATAATATGAATATGTTTGGAGATTATCTTCAAATAGCCGGTTCTGACCTGGAAGGACCCATTATGCGCTGGTCTGATTATCATTATCCCGGGCCTGCCTATGGGGTTGCCTCCTATCCAAAACCGGCATCCGTGCTTACAGCCCTCAAAAATATTTTAGGAGAAGATCTCTTCATGCAGGCACACCTGGAACTGATTGAGCGCTGGAAATACAAACATCCGTATCCATGGGATATTATCAATACGTTTGAGGATGTGTCGGGAAGGGATTTATCATGGTTCTGGAGAAGCTGGCTGTATGAAACATGGACCCTTGACCACTCCATTGCAGACGTTGTACAGGAGGGGAATATTGTAACTATAACTGTAAAAGACCTTGGCAAAGCGATTATGCCTGTTCAGATCCAGATCACACTCGAAGATGGAGTAGTTGTTTATAAAACTATTGAAGCTGATAAGTGGCTTCAGGGTAACCGTACCGCTGAGATCGAAATTGAAGTTAATTCTCAGGTGGTATCTGTGGAATTAAATCCGGATTTGATCTACCCGGAAATCAATTTTACTAATAATCGCTGGTTAATGCAGAGAGACTGAGTGAGGGGGAGAGGGAGTGACGAAGTGACTGAGGGAAGGGGAGACTGAGAGACGAAGAGAGGGAAAATCGTTGAACTGTCAAACTGCTGTATTATTTATATCACGTTAATTCTCAAATCCCGGTGCTGGCTGGACAAACCTTATCCCGAATTATTTACGAAGATATGTAAAAATGTTTTATGAAAAACTGAGTATGATCAAATATCTGTTATATTTATGAGTTAACAGGATGTTAAAGAAACAGAAAGATTAATTGCGATCAACAGGTATGCTGTCCGTTTTTCATCTAAAATATTATAACTGCCTTAAAAGAAATGTTTGATTATTCCTCAAATAAGAGTGGAAACCTCAGGTTGATTTTTTTTGCAATCGGCGTTATTGCCGTGGTAGCGGTTACCGGTATGAATGTATATTCGCTCTACGCGTTGCGTGAAAGCACCATTGAATCTGTAAAGGAGAGTCATAAATCAGATCTCGAAGATTTTTCCAGCCAGGTTCGTTATCGTTTCTACCGGCCTTTTTGGGGGCTCTCTAAACTGGATATGGAATTTTTACAATTTTATTGGAATAAAAAAGAACAGTTCCCAAAAAGATTCAGGGAGGTATTAGACGACGCGTCAGGTGACTCTCTTTTTACAGACATCTATTTTACCCAACAGGAGTCGGATGGTTGTCAAAATCCTGAGGATCCCGTGTTCAAGTTTGATCAAAAAACAAAGAGGCTGAATATTACATCTGCTGTCCCTGATGTTGTTTGCGATGGGTTTGGACTTTCCAAAACGAGAATCAAAACATTAAAAGGAGACTACAGGTCTAATAATAAGGTAACATTTGATTCTCATCACAGTATGACGCTGGCCCTGATCAATCTGACAGATATGCAGGTTGTGGGCCATCTCAGTTTTTTGATAGACGACCAGTTTTTGGTTCATGATTATATCAAAAAATCACTGGCTGAGAAGTACGGGCAATCGAATGAATCCGGAATCACAGTATGGCTGCGCGACTGGCGCGACGACCGGATTCTTGTTAGCACGAATCCTGATAAAGCCTACTCCAGGGAGAAAATTGATATCAAACAGCGATTTCCCGATTTGCTGGATACATGGATTCTGCACGCATCCTTTACAGAATCTCCTACCATAGCGGCATCCAATGCCTCGCTCTACAGGAACCTTGTTGTTCTCGGCTTTGCTGTATTATTTTTGATCGGAGCGCTCGTCTATATGTTTGTAACAGCACAAAGAGAAAGAGAACTCGCAAAAAGACAGGCCGGTTTCCTGGCAAATGTGACACATGAATTAAAAACACCCCTCGCGGTTATGCAGGCTGCCGGTGAAAACATTGCAGATGGTCGTGTTACGGAAGGAGCAAGGCTTAAAAGCTATGGAGATCATATTTACAGTGAAGCAGTGCGTTTGAGAAAAATGATTGAAAAGCTTCTGGACGTTGCCAAAGCTGACTCCGGGCAGACAGTAGCTGAATTTGCACCGCGAAAACTTGATGAAATCGCAGAAAAATTTTATCGTCAAAACATTGACTATGTAAAACAGAAAGGCTTTAGGATGAGTATCAAAACGGAAAATAAATTGCCGCTTGTGATGGTTGATGCAGACCATATTGATACGATGTTGAGTAATCTTGTTGAAAATGCTATGAAATACAGTACCGATACAAAAAGTATTGATATAGAGGTTAAAAATAATGACAGAGATGTGGTGTTGATTGTAAAAGATCAGGGTGTGGGAATCGACCCGAAAGAACAGAAGCGTATTTTCGATAAATTTTACAGAATTGAAGACGCTCTTACTGCAAATACGAAAGGACATGGCCTGGGACTTTCAATTGTAAAAAATCTTGTTGATTTAAATAGCGGAACCATAGAAATTGACAGCGGACTGGGGAAGGGCTCAACCTTTATAGTCCGATTCCCGGCTTTCCTTAAAAATGAATCTCAAAGAACCGGTACTGATAAAAAGAAATCGTCGAAACAATCAAGCAAAACGGAAGCAGGTGAATATGCCGGTAAATAAAAAAAAGATTCTTATCGTTGAAGATGAACCCAGTCTCGTATTTACATTACGTGATACTCTTGAAAGTGAGGGGTACGATGTAACCGTTGCAGAAGAGGGAACCGGAGCTGTTGAGCTTGCCAAAAAGACAGATCCTGACCTGATGATACTTGATATTATGCTCCCCGGCATTAGTGGCTATGAAATCTGCAAGAAACTGCGAGAGATGAAGTACTCGTTTCCCATTATCATGCTTACGGCGAAAGATCAGGAGATTGATAAAGTGGCCGGCTTAAATATTGGTGCAGATGACTATATCACAAAGCCTTTCGGGGTAAAAGAGTTACTTGCCAGGATTCAGGCACGGCTTCGCCGGGCGTCTGCTTACTCAGGATCGGGGCCGGTGGATATGTTGCGGCTCGGGGCAGTTAAAGTTGATCTGAAAGATGCGGTTGTAAAAAAACCGAATGGGACAGAACATGAACTCTCTACAAGAGAAGTAGAACTGATCCGTTATTTTATTTCACATGCAAACCAGGCTGTAAGCCGGGACGATCTTCTTGAACAAGTATGGCGATACGACTACAGCACCAACACCAGAACAGTAGATGTTCATATCTCTAAACTAAGGGCAAAAATTGAGATGTATCCGGATGACCCCAAACACCTTGTTACCCTTCATGGTGTGGGATATATGCTCAAACTGGATTAAATGTGAACAGGTCGCTTCCAAATACTCAGGGTGATTTTTTTAAAATTGATTCTGCACTTTGGAATAAAGGCGTCAGGGCATCGCGGAGGAGTGAAAGGAAAAGAATCATCCTGCCGATTCACAGGCAGCAGGAGGCACTTGTTCAGAGGATGCTCAATTTTTTACAACCAGGCACTTACATTCGTCCGCACAAACATCCGCTTGAAGGTGCCACTGAAACATTGGTGCTTCTGCAGGGAAAAATCCGGTTTTATATTTTCGATAAAAAAGGAAAAATAAAGTGGTCGGATATTATTGAGCAGGGCACGTTCAATTCTGTCATGGATATTGAACCGGAGATCTGGCACACGTTCCTGGTTCTGGATAATGACACGGTTCTGTTTGAATCTAAACGAGGCCCATACAATCCGGAAACAGACAAGATATTTGCTGAATGGGCACCGGAAGAGGGATCGGATGATGTTGAAAATTGGATGAACGGGCTTAAAAGTAATCCGGATGGAGCGGAAGCTGAATGAATACCCCTGAATTGTTTGACTTGTCATATTGCAATAAAAGAGGAATGAACCGATCGGTTTGGTGTAAATCAAAAAATTCGTAATTGGCTGATCCGGTTCTCGGACGAGGTTCTGAAACTTCCGGGTGGATGGGAAATCGACCAGGAGTGGAGTGGTATTATGGGATTTACGAAAAACAAAGAACCGGTCATCAAAGGGATAAAAGAAGGGATGTGGGTTGCTGCCGGACTGAGTGGCATGGGAATAGCAATCGGTATGGAAGCAGGCCGTAAGACAGTAGATCTGATTGCCTAATTTTCCAGATATTCTATATATAATTCCAGTAATTCGTTCAGCATCATTGCCGTAGCTCCCCATAAAGGAACATTGTGAATTGTCCAGTAAGGCACGTCCATTTTTGTACCGTTGTCAAGTGTCCATGGCTCTCTTTTGAAATATTTTTTATCAAGAAGTGAATCTACGGCAATGGGTATTACCTCTTCAACTTCCCGGTTAGTGATTGACAAATCCGGATCTGCGGTAAGTTTTCCGACAAATGGTTCGATAAAATTGTTTGTTCTGCGCAGGTAGAGGGGCGTTAATTTTCCAGCAATGTCGATATTATTACTATGGATACCAATCTCTTCACAGGTCTCGCGCATGGCGGCCTGTTTGGCCGTTTCGCCGATCTCGATACCACCACCGGGAAAACTGATCTGTCCGCCATGCGCCAGGTGATCGGGCCGCAATGTCAGTATAATGGAGAGCTCGAGTTCCCGGTTAAGAAAAAGAGGCATTAATACGCTGCTCGGCCTGGAATCTTCAGGTGGATTCAAATAATAATCTTCAGGTTTTTCCGGTTTCGGAGCCATTTTAAATTGTGCCCGTTTTCCCGGTAAATCTTTCTTTAGGCGGGTTTCGAGAAATTTGAAAAAAGAGTGCAGCGGATCTCTATTCATTGTTAGTTAAATTATAAACCATGAATATATTTTCGGGTTTTTTTAAAACCAAATGATTGTTCTGAAATGTTATCTTATAAAATGATCCCACTCTTTAAACAGCATTAATATTCAATTTTATCTTCTTTTTCTTTCCAGGATTCAAATAGCTGCACAGCTTTTTTTCTCAGAACTGATTTCATTGGAATTGACCGCTGTTCAGGATCTTGATCAAGTTCTGCATATATGAAATCGTCATCAAAACCGGCATCTGCAGCGTCATTTCGTGAGGCGGCGTAATAGACCCGGGCGGGACGTGCCCAATAGATGGCGCCCAGGCACATCGGACAAGGTTCACAGGATGTATAAACATCACAACCGGTCAATTGAAAATCTTCCAGTGTTTTACAGGCATTCCGGATGGCAACCATTTCTGCGTGCGCCGTGGGATCATCAGTGGATGTGACAAGATTTGTTCCTTCAGCAATAATCTCACCGTTTTTTACAATCACACATCCAAACGGGCCGCCCTGGTTTTTTATCATACCTTTTCCGGCAAGCTGTATGGCTTTTTGCATAAATTTTTTCTGCATAGAAAAACAAATTTGAATTGAGTGTCAGGAACCACGAACTTAACGCGGTTAATCCTAATATAAAAAGTTATTCATGAGTTTACTTATTGTTGGATCCGTTGCTTATGACGGAATTGAAACACCCTTTGCCAAAACTGACCGCATACTTGGCGGCTCAGCTACCTACTTGTCTCTTACATCTTCTTTCTTTTCAGATAATGTGAATCTTGTCGGCGTCGTCGGTAAAGATTTCGCTGACAGCGATCTGAACCTGCTCAAAAATAAAAATATTGATCTTGAAGGATTACAGGTTGATAATAGTGGCAATACATTTTTCTGGAAAGGAAAATATCACTATGATCTGAACAATCGTGACACCCTGGATACCCAGCTGAATGTGTTTGAAAAGTTTAATCCCATTATTCCCGATTCCTATAAAAGCTCCAAATATATCGCACTTGGAAATATTGAACCGGGTTTACAGGAAAAGGTGCTGGACCAGGTTGATGATCCGAAATTAGTAGTGATGGACACTATGAACTTCTGGATTGAAGGCACTCCCGACGCTTTGAAAAAAACACTGAAAAGAGTGGATATGCTGGTTGTGAATGATTCTGAAGCCCGTGAAATGACAGATGAACCAAATCTTTTTAAAGCGGCTAAAAAAATCAGGGAGATGGGTCCCTCTCACCTGATTGTAAAAAAAGGTGAACACGGTGCCATACTTTTTACAGAAGATGAAATATTTTCAGCTCCGGCGTATCCTGTAATAGATATTTTTGACCCGACCGGCGCCGGTGATACATTTATGGGCGGATTGCTTGGCTGGCTCGATTATACGGATGACCTTACTCCTGAGAACCTGAGAAGAGCGGTCATATTCGGTTCGGTGATGGCAAGTTTTTGTGTCGAAAAATTCGGACCTGAAAAACTTACGGAGTTAAATGAAGACCAGATTTACAATCGATATGAAGAATTTCAGCAACTCAGTCACATTCCTGCAATTTCAGAAGTAATCAGGGGTTAGGCTTTCTTTAGAACTTCGCTGGTTCAAGCAGCCGGTTTATCATTTATATATTTATAATTTTTGGAATATTGAAGAGTCGTCAGCTTTTTCTTGCTTCAGGAAATCCTCATAAAATTGAGGAACTGCAACAGGTTTTAAAACCGCTTGGTTTTGATCTGTTCAGCACCCGTGATATCAGCAATGCATTTGAAGTTGAAGAAGACCGGGAAACGCTCGAAGGGAACGCTCTGAAAAAGGCCCGCAGCTGGTTCGAAGAGACGGGAATCCTGACCATGGCTGATGACACCGGGCTTGAAGTGGAAGCGCTGGATGGTGAACCGGGAGTCTATTCGGCCAGGTATGCGGGTGAAAATGCAACCTATGATGAGAATGTTGAAAAACTCCTGAATGAAATGAAGGGTGTAGAAAACCGACATGCAAGGTTTCGCACGGTAATTGCACTTGTTTCAGAGTCTGGAGAACAACTGTTTGAAGGTTCTTGCAGCGGTCAAATAATCAACGAACGCTGTGGAAATAAAGGATTTGGCTACGATCCTGTTTTTAAACCCGATGGCTATGATAAAACATTTGCTGAACTGGATTCAGAAGAAAAAAACAAAATCAGTCACCGGGGAAAAGCAACCGCAAGATTGATTGAATTTTTGAAAAAATAAAATAATTAGTTTTTTAGCAGTAGGCAGTAAATAACAATCCGTAATCCGAATCTGTAACCCGCATGGGCTTTACTTTTATTGACCTCTTGGTCGTTATCATTTATCTGGCTGCTGTTGCCGTGTTTGGTATTCTTTCTGCTGGTAAACAAAGATCGACAAAAGATTATTTTCTCGGCGGCAGGGATATGCCGTGGTGGGCAGTTCTGTTCTCGGTGGTGGCAACGGAAACCAGCACCCTCACATTTATCAGTATCCCTGCAGTAGCATATGGGGGGAACCTGACGTTCCTTCAGCTCACGTTTGGATATATTATTGGCCGTTTCATCGTAGCAGTCTGGTTTTTACCAGCATATGACCGGGGTGAAATTTCTACGGCCTACCAGTTTTTGTCGCAGCGTTTCGGTGATGGAATGCGGAATGTGGCGAGTTCTACATTTATTGTAACCCGGCTGCTCGCTGATGGTGTGCGTCTTTTTGCAACTGCAATCCCGCTTGCAATTATTCTGCGCCTTGCAGGGACATTCGATCTCTGGACAGATATTCAGATCTATGCGCTTGCAATTACGGTAATCGCAATTATAACCCTGATCTATACATTCCTCGGGGGCATTAAGGCCGTCATCTGGATGGATGTTGTTCAAATGGTGGTCTATCTTGGCGGCGCTCTTTTTGCTGCGCTCGTTATGGCAGGGCAGATGCCGGTAACTGCTGCAGAGGGCTGGGCTATTCTGTCTGATAACGAAAAGTTTAGACTGTTCAATTGGGGTTTTGATATGGACTGGCGCTCATTTCTGGCTGATCCTTATGTTTTTTGGATTTCAATGATAGGCGGGGCAGTTTTCTCGGTGGCATCACACGGTACGGATCAGCTGATTGTGCAGCGTGTTCTCTCTACACGAAACCTGAAAGATGGTCAGAAAGCTATGATCTGGAGCGGAATCGGGGCATCCCTGCAATTTGCATTTTTCCTGGTAATCGGGTTAATGCTCTTTGTTTTTTACCTGGGCCAAAATCCAGCAGAGCTGGGCCTGCAGACCACCGATGAAATATTCGCACTCTTCATTGTTGAAAACATGCCTCCGGGTGTTGCAGGCCTGATTGTAGCTGCACTTTTTGCAGCTGCCATGAGCAGCCTCAGTTCATCGCTGAATGCATTGGCTTCGGCAACCACACTGGACCTGATTAAACCCGTTGCCGGCGCTGGCTGGAGCCGGGAGAAGGAATTGAAAATTTCACGTCTGATAACGATTGGCTGGGGCATTGTACTAACCGGATCAGCATTGCTTTTTACCTGGCTGCAACTGACCGGCGAAGAACGTCCAGCCATTGTTGAACTGGGCCTTGGCATCGCTTCCTATACGTATGGCGGGCTCCTGGGGGCTTTCCTGCTCGGACTTATCTTTAAAAAACCTGATAAAAAAGATGCCATGTTCGGATTTTTTGTGGGATTGATCTCACTTCTTTTCATGGTAGAGGGGCCTGTGCAAAACCTGCTACCCGGTGATGGACTTGCGATTGCCTGGCCGCTTTACACACTAATCGGAAGCCTGATTGTAATGCTGGTGGCGAATGCATCTTGCTATTTGCGTGAATTGGGAAGGCAGTGACTGAGAGAAGGGGAGACTGAGTGACGTGGAGACTGAGAGAATGAGGGAGTGGAAATAAGGTAATATTCAATATTTCCACTTTTCAGGATGTAAAGACATATTTACTAATTTGCCTATAATATGATCATATTCCTCGTTTAAGTTTTTATATTCCTCGACGCTTATATAACGGCATTTAAATGAGAAATCTAACCAGTTTTGTGTCTCAGCTGCTTCACTTTCTGAATCTGAAAGTTTGGAAATAAAAGCTTTTGGATACTTTCTTTTTCGAAAGGCCTCTGATATATTTGCACAAACAGATCGGGAAGATCTTCGGATTTGATCAGTCAAAGAATACCTTTCTTCAACAGGAAATTCTTTGGAGAGTTCAAAAATATTCATGGATGCCTCAAAAGCCATTCTGTAAACATCCAACTCTCTGTGTGAACGTATAATCATTAGTAACTCCTGATTAATGCATTGATATTAATTAAGTAATATTGATAATTTATGGAAAATAGAAATTTTTCATAACTTCGCTCAGTCACTCCGTCTCCCTTACTACGTTCTTGCAGGAGCCTGTTTCCCAGAGGGTTTAACCGCAGGGAACGCAAAGAAACGCAGAGGCGACCCTTTCATGGCTTTTTAATCCAATCATTGGTGTATCATTTCAGGAATACAAATCCTTTATCGCAGTTCTACAATTCAACAGCTCTACAGTTCAACGATTCTCCCTCTCTCAGTCTCTCAGTCTCTCAGTCTCTCAGCCTCCCCTTCACTC
>CAZFAJ010000065.1:0-15132 GCA_964517005.1 uncultured Balneolaceae bacterium
GAATCCACCGGGTTCGAAACCGCTGCCCGCCAGGAGTGGAATCCGATAGTAGCTACGGTCAGTAAAACTGTCACAAGCCCTGCAGCAAGGAATGTCAGAATTCCGATTTCCGTCCGGTAAGCGAAACTTTGCAGCCACCAGTTCAGCAGGAAATAGGCTATTGGGGTGGCAATCAGAAAACCCAAAATCACCAATCTCACAAAATCGTTGCCAAGTGTTTTCAAAATACTGAGTACTGATGCCCCCATTACCTTACGGATTCCAATCTCTTTTCTGCGTTGATTGATAGTGTAAGATGCCAGCCCAAGGAGTCCCATACAGGCAATAAAAAGGGTCAGGTAGGTAAAATAGCGCAACATTTCGCCAATAATCTCTTCAAAAAGATAGACCTGGGCGATGTCCGAATCCAGGAACCGGTATCCGACCGGCAATCCCGAGTTAAACTGTCTCAGAAATCCTGCAATTTGTTCTGATTCCGCTGAAATATCGGATGTTTGCAGTTTCATGGCTATGTTATTGTAATCATCCGGACGGTATTGCAGTAAAAGAGGACGGATCCTGTTATGAAGGGATTCAAAATGAAAATCTTCTGTAACACCGATGACTACCGACACCCGGCGTTCCTCACCCGACCCGGTTTCAATCGTTTTTCCGATTGGATTCACCCATCCGAATTCCCTTACAGCCGCTTCATTTACAAGGAAAGCTTCCAGGGAATCACTTGCCAAACCGGGATTGAAATTACGGCCCTGCCCGAGCTCGATATCATAGAGGTTCAGAAACCGGTCATCAACAGAATAATAACTGACAAGCAGGCCGTCTTCTTCAAATTGCCCCTCGGGACGGATTCTGAATTTGGAACCGGATTCGGTACCCGGAATATTGGATGACATTGACATTTCAATAATACCTGTTTCATCGGAAATTATATTTCGAACTGTTTCAGGATTTTTTCCCCGTAGTTCATCTGTCATCGAAGTGACCATGATATTTTTTGTTTCAAACCCGAGTTCTTTATCAGCTAAAAAACCAAGCTGTTTGTCCACTACCTGGGATCCGATGATCAGGAAAATAGCAGCTCCGAACTGAGCAACAACGAGTATACGCCGCAGTATTGTCCGGTTCATACCTGATGAACGGTCACCTTTCAAAACACGGGCAGGCTGAAATGAAGAGAGAAAAAAGGCAGGGTAGGCGCCGGCCAGTAGTCCGACCAATAAAACAACTGCAATCACTGAAGCCTGGTAAACTTGGTTGGTCAGATACTCTACTTCCACTGTCCATTCGGTAAGATTGTTAAACCACGGCAGGGCCAGTTCAACGAACATAAGCGACAGAAGAACAGACATGCCAGACAAAATAAGTGCCTCGGCAAGAAACTGAATTACCAATTGTCGTTTGCCGGCCCCGATCACTTTTCTGACCCCGACTTCCCTGGAACGCTCCAGGCCGCGGGCTGTAGCCATGTTGACAAAATTAACACAGGCAATCAGCAAAATCAGAAATGCAATCGCAGAAAAAATATAGACATAGGTTATATCAAGAGTTTCTCCGTGTTCGGCAAAAAGGTCCGAATTCAAAAACATACTTTCGTACGGCTGCAGATAGGGTTGATACTTTTCCAAACCTTCTTCTCCGAATTGACTGACGATAAAATCCTGTAAATTTGCTTCAAACTGCTCAGTGTCGGTTCCTGCGCGAAACAAAAAATAGGTGTGTTGATTGTGTGACGTCCAGTTGTACAGGTCCGGATACTCCGCCTCGTTCTGGGAGGAGTATGGCACCAGCAGGTCAAAAAAGATGCTCGATTTGTCCGGAATTTTCTCTAAAACACCGGTTACTTCGTATGTAATATCATCCAGAATAAGCGTTTCTCCGACCGGGTTTACATTGCCAAAGTAGACTTCCGAAATATGTTCGCTCAGCACTACCGAATTCGGACGTGACAGGGCTTTTGCAGGATCACCCCATTTAAACGGGTATGTGAAAACCCTGAATATTGACGAGTCAGTGTGGGTTACTCCATACCGGAATATTTTCTCATCTCTTTGGACTACTTCGCTGCGATTCCTGAAACGTACAAACTCTTCGACAGCAGGATATTTATCTGCAATGGCTTGTCCCCATGTTGCAGGTGTAATGGCAGCATCCACTACACTTCCCGACTGGGTTTTAACCTTGTCGGCCAGCCTGTAAATCCGTTCGCCTTTTTCATGGTAGCCGTCAATTTGAAATGCATATTGATTGAGTAATACAAGAAAAAGACAGACGCCCATGCCCAAAGCCAGGCCCAGCATGTTGATTATTGCGTAACCTTTACGTTTCGTTAAATTCCTGAATGCTGTGATGAAAAAATTTTTAAGCATGGTTTTTTAGTGTTCGGCTGTCAGCCCCCAGCTATCAGCCTCTGACAGCCGATAGCAGAACGCTCTTTTCAGTTTTGCGTTTTCACTTTTCATTTTAAATTTATGCCAAAAACCATACCAAACCTGGTTATTCTATCAATGAAAAGTAAAACAGCCATTTTTATGATCTGTAATGCAGTTATTCATATAATCAAACATTTCTCTGTAGGTGGAATTCAAATAACGATGTACGAAGCTGTACAACAAATGTTCGAAAACGGACAGAGAAGTGGAATTGCGTGATGAGTTATAACATTATAAATACTTAGCTGGTAAATCTTGATGCCTAAATACATGAAACATACTCAGCCTATTCTGATTTCAGTGCATTAACCGGATTCATTAAAGCCGCTTTCACTGATTGCCAGCTTACGGTAAGCCATGCAATCGCAACCGCTAAAAATCCTGATGCAACCAAAAACCACCATTGCATACCGGAGTTATAAGCATATCCGGAGAGCCAGTTGTTCATCAGATACCATGAAACGGGAATAGCAATCCCAATTGCAATTAACACAAGTTTTGTAAAATCTTTTGTTAACAGCAGAACAAGGTTTTGAACTGTTGCACCCAATGCCTTTCGTACGCCGATCTCATAATTCATAATTAACATTAATCGATAATCAAAATTTGAAAATTTACCTAACTAAATGAGTCATAAACTGTTTTCACTCTCAAAACACGAGTTTTATTGATCTTTTTTCTCTCATAACTTTTCCTTACAAACTCAAAAACTTTCCTATCGGCAAGAATAAAAGCGCTTTTCTAACTTGTATTAATAAATTAATGTTATTCTTAGCTTTATATTAATTTTTTATTGATTTAAAGCTATTCTTCCTTGAAATTTACGCTGTCTTACTTAACCATAACAAACAACACCATATTCAAATGAATCGAATAACTAAAATTGCTGTTCTCTTTCTGGGACTTGCTGCATTTGCAACCTACGTTGCAGTAAATGCACACACTGCTGATGCCGTCAGCATTCAGGTTGCCGAAGAGACCGCAGTATTAACAAATAGCATCGAATCCGCAATCGAAACTGATGCGGAAGTACAGGAGGAGGGATTTTCCACGCTGGAAGAGTTTCAGTCTTCACCATCATACGCCAAATTCATAATTGATAATTTATGGGTTTTAATGGCTGCAGCTCTTGTTTTTATCATGCATCTTGGCTTTGCATCGGTAGAAAGCGGCCTCACCCAGGCCAAGAATTCCGTAAATGTCATCTATAAGAATGTTTTTATTCTTTCAATGGGAATACTGACCTACTCTTTTGTAGGATTTCAAATTATGTACCCGGGTGATTTTAACGGGGTTTTTGGGTTCGGGGGTTTCGGTATTGGCTTTGATGAAGCAAACCCGGTTGGCATGCTTACCACTGAATACGGAATGGATATGACTTTATGGACTGATTTTATATTCCAGGCTATGTTTGCTGCAACAGCTGCTACCATTGTATCGGGATGTGTAACCGGCAGAATTAAGCTTCCGGCCTTTATGATGTTTGGAACACTGTTACTCGCATTTTCATACCCTATTACCGGGAGCTGGTTATGGGGTGGCGGATGGCTCGCCGAGCTGGGTTTCTATGATTTTGCAGGCTCTACACTTGTTCATGCTGTCGGGGGTTTTGCCGGTCTTGCCTGCGTACTGTTACTGGGTGCCAGAAAGGGAAAGTATGAAGACGGGGAAATTAAAACCATTCCCGGTCATAGTATTCCGCTTGCCACCATCGGGGTTTTTCTGCTTTGGTTTGGATGGTTTGGATTTAACGGAGGTTCCGTATTAAGTGCAGATCCCGCCGGCGTTTCTTATGTATTTGTGACAACAGCTCTTGCCGCCTGTGCAGGTGCGCTTTCATCGATGATTACCACTCAAACAATAATGAAACACCTGGATGCTCCCATGGCCCTCAATGGTATATTGGCCGGCCTTGTAGGGGTTACCGCAGGTGCTGATGTGGTTTCTCCGCTCAGTGCGGTAGCTATCGGTGCCATAGCCGGTGTGTTGGTTGTATTTGCCATAAATTTCTTTGACCAGATGAAAATTGATGATCCGGTAGGTGCAATCTCTGTACACGGGGTTTGCGGTATCTGGGGGACTCTTGCAGTCGGCATCTTTACTCCGCAAGCAAGTTTTCTCATTCAGCTTTTGGGGACAACATCTATCATAGCTTTTACTTTTGCTTTTTCAATTGCGGCGTTTGGCCTTATTAAATTAACCTACGGGGTGAGGGTTACGCAAGAGCAAGAAGGCGAAGGGCTGGATCTGTCAGAGCACGGAAATATTGCCTATCCCTATTTTGCAGGCGTTGAAACGTCTTTTGCACCTGTTGCAAAAAAATAAACCTAAACAAAAACAAATAAGGGAGCTTACATGCTGGTACATGAAGCTCCCTCACTAAACTTCCACTAAGATCAATTTTAACAGAAGTCACTAATATAATAACAGTATGAAATCAAAATTTAAAATTTTTACAGTAAGTATCGCAGTATTGTGTGTAATCACAACAGAAGTTGCAGCCCAGGTTAACCTGGGAGTAGATGTTGCAAGCAGATATGTATGGAGAGGAGCCGACTTTGGAAATTCTCCAAGCATTCAGCCGGATATCAATGCATCACTCGGTAATTTTGAGATTGGAGCATGGGCAGCAGTGGCTACCCAGGGCGACCCGGAGGGAACAGAAGTGGATTGGTATGCCTCCTATACGTTCGAAACTGAGAGGTCAGGATCTTTTCAGCTTTCACTCACCGATTACACGTTTCCGGAACTGCCCACAGGTAATTATTTCTCAAAAGAAGCTCACTTTCTTGAAGGCGGAGCAGGATACAGCGGTCCTTCATCTTTTCCGATAAGCATTTCAACAGGCGTATTTTTTACGAATGATGACGACTATTCGGTTTACACCGAAATTGGCTACCAGGTAAAAATGGTTAATCTCTTTTTTGGTTTCACACCAGCTGAATCGGCCCTCTACGGTACAAACAAAGCAGGGGTGATCAATACCGGGATAAGTGCCGGCAAATCCATTCAAGTTACAGAGCTGTTTTCTATTAACTTAAATACATCCATTATTGGAAATCCATACTCCGATGATTTGTTTTTTGTTTTTGGAATCGGGTTATAAATACAAAAAAAATCAGGTCTCTGCATAAGAATCGTTCTTTTGCAGATGCCTGTTTTTACTCGTCTAAGTCGTTTTTCTCTACGCTATTTTATTTCAGGTATAGACTCTTTCTCTTCCCTCAATTTCAGCCATTCGGCCTCTGCAAATGCATTGAAATAGCTTTTTTGATGACTCCACCCAAAATGCAGAACATACGGAGTCACCCACATGTGATCACGGCTTCTCGGCATGAAATAAAAAAGATTTAAGATCAATTTCCGGGTGGCGGCTGAAGGAATGCCACGCAATCCATGAATAAAGGGATTGCAATAGTAGAGGCATTTCACATCATTGAAATCAGGATCATGCTTTGTCATGCCATCAATAAAATCGAGCTGCGGACTTTCCATCCCGTTAAACCAAGGGTACACAAAAAGCTCCAGCTTTGTCATCGCCATACCCAGGCTCCACTCGCAGCTTTCAAGTGTTCGGCCAGCCTCGTTTGTCCGGCTTACAAAGTGTGTTTGATCCTGTTCACTTAAATACTTTCTCGCAAGTGCATTAACCTTTTCCGTTATCTCTTTGTCCGCCGCATACATGATGCCAGTTTGCACTCTGTAGAGGTGAGTTAGTCCAAATTGTCTCAGTGTTCTTTGCCTGCGGCGAAGCAGAATATCCATCATGACACCGATATTTTTTGGTGCTCCGTAAAATACATCCGCCGACTCCTGCCCCGTAATCGTATATGGGAAGGGTTCAAGGGCGTGCCACAGCCGGTCCGGGTCCCGGCACCAGATCATATCTGAGTCGAGGTACATGTTCCGGCTAAAAGGCATAAACTTGTGGAGATTATGCTTAAACCCTGTAATCGATTGAAATTTTTCATCGATCTTCTCAACAATGTCGAAAAACCCACCAAGGTTATATTCGTCTATTTTCTGAACATGATCGCTGCTGCAGTAGAGAGCGATCGGCCGCCTGGTATCATACCGTCGAATAGTGTTTGCGGAGACGATGGCATCTCTCAAATATTTTAGTTTTCCATAACTGGTGAATATATAGCCTTCCTGGTGCTTGTCTTGTAACGAATTATTCATAGTGATTATTCAGGGACGGGTCGATACAGAAAGATATAAGATTCGCCATCAAACATGAAATCCTTCCTGCATATTCTCTGTCACGATATGTCCGTCAAAAAGATGAATCACACGCCGGGAGTAATCCGCATCGTGGGGTGAGTGGGTAACCATTACGATGGTTGTGCCCTTTTCATTCAGCTCGGATAAAAGTTTCATTACTTCATTGCCGTGATCTGAATCAAGGTTTCCCGTCGGCTCATCAGCCAGTATCAGCTTGGCGTCTGCTACTGTGGCCCGGGCGATTGCGACCCGCTGTTGCTGTCCGCCGGATAGTTGTTGTGGAAAGTGGTTTCGACGGTGCATCATGCTCATGCGTTCGAGTGCTGTCTCAACTTTTTTCTTGCGTTCTGAAGCTGATTCTCCCAAATACAGAAGAGGAAGTTCCACATTCTCGAAAACAGTCAGCTCATCAATCAGGTTAAAACTTTGAAATACAAATCCGATATTTCCCTTTCGAAGCTGTGCCCGTTTTCGCTCATTATAATCTGCTATTTCTTGCCCCATAAATTCATATTCACCATCCGATGGATTATCAAGTAATCCCATAATATTCAACAATGTAGACTTCCCGCATCCGGACGGCCCCATGATAGCGCAAAATTCACCTTCTTTAATTTCCAGGTTCACATTATTAAGTGCAGTCGTCTCCACTTCATCAGTGGTATAAATTTTAGTAAGGTTTTTTGCTTTGATCATGGTGATTACTATTTAGCAGGATTTGGATTATGCTTTTATTTATTAGAATAAATTGTTCAGCGCCAGGGCAAAACTGAAAACGCAAAAGTGAAAGGATTATCGCAAAAATCTTTACTTAATCATTTTACTTAGCATTGCAAATATTGCATTTGAATGTTCACTTATAATTTTCACATCATCTTTAGAAATAAAACCAAGTAAAATTGAAATTTCTACCTGAGTATCCAATTCGACTAAAGATGATCTCGATATTTCATAGAACCTTATTCTTTCTATTTTCGATTTTCGGGATGCCCCTTCAGCAATATTCGATGGTATAGAAACTGCAGCCCTACGCAACTGACTAATAAGGCCAAATTTTTCGCTATCCGGAAATTTATTTGTTTGAATGTATATTTCTGTAACGAGTTCAATACTACGTTTCCATACCTGAAGATTTTTATGATTTAGGTTCAGCATAATTCATTTGTGTTTAATTAAGAGTTATTCATATGAACCAAAAAAATCAATTTCCTTACACTTAGAAATATTTTTTTCACATTTCACTTTTGCGTTTTGCCATTTCAGCTCACTCCAAAACCAACACATCATTATCTCCAAAAGTAGCATAGCTTGAGGTGATTACGTTATCGCCCGGCTGCAAGCCTTCGAGCACTTCAAAATATTGTGGGTTGCCTCTGCCGAGACGAATCGGCTGACGTACAGCAAGCTCACTGCCTTCCTCTATTTTATAAATCCAGTTGCCGCCGGTTGACTGGTAGAACCCCCCCCGCTCCACAAGCAGTGCTTCAGCCGGGGCATCGAGTTCAAGTCTTATCCTGGCCGTTTGGCCACGACGAAGCCCGGTTGGCATATCACCGGTAAAAATCATATCTACCTGGAATTGTCCGTCTCTGACTCCCGGGAAAACGCGATTTATCACCAATTCATGAGTTTCACCGGCATATGTAAAACTGCCGCCCAAACCGGTTGTAATGCGTGCAAGATAAAACTCATCAATATTGGCCCGCACTTTAAAATCATCCAGTACATCCACCTGCCCTATATTTTCACCCTGAGAAATCAGCTGTCCCTGCTGAAGTTCAATGGTTGTAAGCTGCCCGTCAATCGGCGCGGTCACAACCAGGTTGTTTAAAATTTGCTGAACACCATCAAGGCTGCGCCACATTCGCTGTTCTGAGTTGTCGAGCTGATCAAGCTGGGTAACCATCTGAAGTGAATCTTTTTTATAGGATTCGCTGGTTAGCCTGAAGCGCTCTTTTTGGAACAGGTAACTTTGCCTGGTTTCTTCAAATTGCTGTTGTGATATAGCTCCATCCGAAAATAGAGCACTGTCTCTTTCAAACTGAGGCTTCAGACGATCAAGCTCAGTACGAGCACTTGCCAGCTGCTCCTGTAAACGAAGGTGATTTTGCTCCAGGTTTAAACGGGAGTTTCTGACATTATTGATTTGATCATAAATGCCCGCTTCTTGCTGCATCACACTTAGCTGCAGATTTGAATTGCTTAAAACTACAATTGTGTCATCGGTTTGAACCATCGAACCGGATTGCCTGTAAACATCCTGTACCACACCACCTTCAACAGCATCCAGAAAATTTGTCCGGATAGGCTGAACCGTACCCGTAATATCAATAAACTCCTGGAAAGCAGCACGCTCTACTTCGTAGACCATCAGGCGGTCGCGATCAACATTCAGGCGGGATCTGGAATCCATCCATACAAAGCTATACAGAAACATAGCAATGATGGCAATTACCCCGATAAATGATCCGATCAATTTCGGCGTAAATCTTTTTTTCTTAATTTTTTTGTCCATTCCCATAATCAAAAATTTTGAGCCACTTTACTGAGTATATACAACACGCGTGCCAAAAGAGCGCTTTTTTTATAATTTGATCTTCTAAAATTGAATTTTATGACAATATCCCAACTAATTGTAAAGTGCATGTCTTCATTGCAAACTACAAAAACATCCTTCAGTCACTTTAAAAAGTGAAAGATTGTGTTTTTTGCTGCACTGCTGCCGATACTTCTATCATTTTGCTGAAACATTCTCTGCTGAACCTATCTCTCATAAATGCAAGATAATCGTATGTCCGATTTGTTACAAAAGTGTTCATTTTCGTACAATTAAATATTTTCTTGCTGTAAATGAATGATATATTCTGAATAGTTGCGTTCGGCACTGTATTTGAGACACATATCATAAATTTAATCTTTTATGTATAATATCAATTCAGATAAGGGTCTGGCATTATGCAAAATTTGGAAAAAAAAATTGGCAGAATATTAATCATCGATGATGATGTTGACGTGCTCAATGCAGCCCGTCTGTTGCTGAAGAGGCATGTAGAGCAGGTGGATGTGGAACAAAACCCGAAATATCTGTCTGATTTAATTGTCTCTGGCAGCTACGATGTTCTTCTACTGGACATGAATTTCTCCGGGGATTTCAGCAGTGGTAAAGAGGGTTTTAAATGGATGGAACAGGTAAAGAGAATTGACCCGGCGCTGTCAGTTATCCTGATTACCGCTTATGGCGATGTTGAGAAAGCTGTTAAGGCAATGAAACACGGAGCTGTTGATTTTGTATTGAAACCCTGGCAAAATGAGAAGCTGATTGCAACTGTCAAAAATGCCATCAATCTAACTCACTCAAAAAGACAGGTTGAAACACTTCGGGCACAACAGCAGGAACTGGGAAGCCAGCTTGATCAGCAGTACCAATCCATGATTGGAAAAAGCGAAAGCATGCAGCGTGTATTTACTACGATCGAAAAAGTGGCGGCAACAGATGCCAGTATTCTGATTCTTGGAGAAAACGGAACCGGCAAAGAACTTGTTGCCAGGGCTCTTCACAGAAGATCCGCACGAAAAGGAGATGTTTTCATCAGTGTAGATATGGGAGCTATTTCCGAAAACTTATATGAAAGCGAACTTTTTGGCCATACGGAAGGAGCTTTTACCGGAGCTGTAAAAAATAAAGCCGGGCGATTTGAAGTCGCCTCGGGCGGCACTCTCTTTCTTGATGAAATAGGTAACACACCATCGTCATTGCAGCATAAAATCCTTTCTGCGCTTGAGTCCAGGTACATTACCAGGGTTGGGTCAACTGTTTCAAAAAAAATTGACATCCGCTTGATCACAGCGACCAATTCCGATTTATATCAAATGGTAGAACAGGGGACATTCAGGCAAGACCTTCTCTACAGAATCAATACAATTGAAATAAAAATACCGCCTCTGAGAAACAGAAAGGAAGATATTCCCCTGCTGAGTTCTCATTTTCTCAAACTGTTTGCATCAAAATACAACAAAGATATCTCCGGATTTAGCATTAGCGCAATAAATGAATTACAGGCATACAACTGGCCGGGAAATGTCCGGGAACTTCAGCATGCGATTGAACGCGCCGTTATTCTCACTGAGAACAAGCAGCTTCAGGCTGATGATTTTCTTCTCCGGCCTCAAAGGGCATCAAAAATAGATCCGGCAGCAAACATGAAACTTGATGAACTTGAAAAGATTGCCGTACAAAATGCAATTCAAAAACACGACGGCAATATTTCAAAAGCGGCTGAGGAACTTGGCCTAACACGCGCTTCTCTCTATCGCAGAATGGAAAAATATGATCTTTAAGCATTTCAGAACAGGTGTAATTTGGCGTATTGCGGTTATTATTACAGCAGCGATCGTCTCCGTTATTCTGTGGATACAAACCAGCTATATATTTTCTGCAATTGTAATCACTTTACTTTCTGCCGGCATGATTTTAAACCTTATCTACTTTGTTGAAAAGACAAACGAAAAACTGATTCGGTTTCTCAACGGAATTCGCTTTAATGATTTTTCACTTACGTTTTCGGATAATGAACTGGGATCTTCTTTCCGGGAATTGAACCAGGCATTCAACCGGATTATGGAACAATTTAAAGCAGAACGTGCAGAGCGTCAGGAGAGCGTTCGATATCTGGAGACAGTTGTACAACATGTTGGAGTAGGGCTGCTGGTTTTTAACAACGATGGAGAGGTAAAGCTTTTTAATATTACAGCTAAAAGAATGCTTAATATCCCTGTTTTACGACATATTGATACACTCAGGGAAATTCAGCCAAAACTATACGATATCATAACCACACTGCGTGGAGGAGAGCGTAATCTTGTAAGTTTTCATCTTAATGACAGCCGTCATCAGTGGGCTGTTCATTCTGCTGAATTTGTAATGCATGAACACAACTACAAGATGGTTTCTCTTCAAAATATCAGCGGTGAGCTTGAAGAAAAAGAGATGGAGGCATGGCAAAATCTTACCCGGGTACTTGCTCACGAAATAATGAACTCAATTACACCAATTGCTTCACTCTCTGAAACCGTGCACTCTTTTTTGAGCGAAAAGATAAAAAGAGGTTCTCATGAAAGTATAATTGATAATGAAACAGTTCAGGATGTAGATGAAGCCCTGACTACCATTAAAAACCGCAGTTACGGATTAATGAAATTTGTTCAATCGTACAGGGACTTTACGCAAATACCGCAGCCGGATCTTCAAAAAGTAAGGGTAAACGATTTATTGGTGCGTAATCATCACCTGATGAAAGGCGAGTTTAAAAAACAGAATGTAAAAGTTTATCTGAATACGAATCCGGAAACCCTTACGGTTCATGCAGACCCTCAATTGATTGAACAGGTATTGATAAATCTTACAAAAAATGCACTTAGGGCTTTAAAAGCCGCGGATTATCCTGAAATTAAATATACCGGATGCATAGATGATCAGGGTAGAATTACGATCCGGATTCAAGACAACGGACCCGGTATCGATAGTGAATTACAGGACAAAATATTTATCCCGTTTTACACAAACCCCGGTACTGATTCTGCAAAAGGAACGGGAATCGGGCTCAGCTTATCCCGGCAGATTATGCGGCTGCATAATGGCGGATTATATCTGCAGACCGGATCCGGAAACGGAACCACATTCGTTATAAGGTTTTAGATTGCCTTGAAATTTAAAATAATCCGAGTTGTTTATCCCGCCGGTTAAAGGGCCACTCCGGCATAGGATTCAGATCAATTAATTTCTGCAGCTCCCCGTGGAAATACCTTGCCAGTTCCGGCGCGTGGAATGTATCAGGAGCGTGAATAAATATGTAGGGATGTTTGCCTTCCCTGATCCAGTCTGCAACAATAATCGCCCACTCCTTCAAGTGTGTTTCATTGTGAATAACTTCGTTAGCTCCCACATATCTCACAAATGGTTTTGAACCGGTTGTATTAAACCGGGCCGGCAATTTCGGTTTCTTTTTTTTAGCTTCCAAAACAGATTCGTCCTCCATTTTAAGAGAGTGTAAACGCCTTGTATCAAAAATAACCCGATCCATGTAGTAGCTTCGTAAAAGCTCTTCTAAACGCCGTTCATTCTGCCCCTTATCGTAGTAATCGGGATGCCTTACTTCAACAGCGTAAGAGAAATGGGGAGGCAGAAAATCAACCAGGCTTTCAAGCTTATTAAATTCATCGAATGAAAACCGGCTGCTCAGTTGAATATGGAAGGGGCCAACTTTACTCCGGATAGGTTCAAACTTTTCCAAAAAACCAAGGGTCACATCTTCCACATTCAGCAGACGCTTAAAGTGGGTAATTGTTTGTGGAAACTTAAAACAGAATTTAAACCCGTCCGGCACGGCATCACCCCACTTTTTTACGGTTTCCGAATCCGGCTCACGGTAGAATGTGGTATTGCCTTCTACACTGTTAAACACAGTTGCGTAATGCCGTAAAAAATTTTCAGGAGCTGCATCCGCTGGATAAAAATGCCCTTTCCACTCTTTTAGTCCCCATTGCGTAGTTCCCAAATGGTATTTTTTTATCATAATACGTTCAGTTAATTATATAAATAAACGAAATTTTTACCATTTATAAAGGAACCGCTTCCATATTTGTATTCATAAACTCATCTGCTATATTCCAACGTACAAAAATCTGTTTCATAAAACTTGCTTTAAACTAACCTATGCCCTTTAACTGGCTTGATTACACTGTTATTGCCGGATATGTTCTCCTGATGACCGCTGTTGGGTGGATCGCAAAGAAACGGGACCAGGAGTCACTGAGCGATTATTTTACGGGAGGAAAAAACCTCCCCTGGTGGCTTGTCGGGATCTCCATGGTAGCCACAACGTTTGCTGCAGATACACCTCTTGCTGTAACCGGAATTGTGGCAAGTGAAGGAATTGCCGGCAACTGGATCTGGTGGAACTTCATGTTTTCCGGCCTTTTTACTGTTTTCCTCTACGCAAAACTCTGGAAACGGGCGGATGTTATTACTGATGTGGAATTTATCAATATCAGGTATAGCGGCAAGCCGGCAAGAATACTGCGCGGCTTCAGAGCCATCTATCTTGCACTGCCTATTAACTGTATTATTCTTGGCTGGGTTACCGTTGGTATGGCCAAGATTTTAACGATTGTTACGGGTGCAGAACAGTGGGTGGTTATAACGAGCCTCTACGTATTAATTGGAATCTATATTTCGTTATCCGGCCTCTGGGGAGTTATTGTTACCGATTTTATCCAGTTTATACTTGCTATGATCGGTTCAATTCTGCTGGCCTGGTACGCAGTTGATTCGGTTGGAGGCCTCTCCGAATTACAAAGCCAGTTATCTGTTCATTTTGGCGGGGACGGCTGGGCACTCTCCCTGAACCCTTTTACCAATCCTGAAATAGCAATGGCCACTGCACTCGTTTGGGTAGGCATGATGTGGTGGGCTTCCTGGTACCCGGGAGCAGAGCCCGGCGGAGGCGGTTACATTGCCCAGCGAATGTTTTCAGCCAAAGATGAAAAAAACGCTGTCGGTGGAACTCTGCTTTTTAATGTGATGCACTATGCCGTTCGTCCATGGCCCTGGATATTAGTGGCCCTTGCAGCCGTTATCACGTATCCGGGCCTTGATGACCCCGAGGCAGGCTATCCAATGATGATGCTCGACCTGCTGCCGTCCGGACTTCTGGGCCTGCTTGCCGTTGCATTTCTGTCGGCGTTTGTTTCAACCGTATCAACACACCTCAACTGGGGTGCATCCTATATTGTGAATGATTTCTATAAACCATTTATTAAGCCGGAAGATACTTTTGAAAATCCTGATAAAGCACAGAAACACTATGTGGGCGTCTCCCGGTGGACTACACTCCTGATTATGATTCTGGCCGTCATAGTCTCCTATATGTTTGATACAGTGAAAGGGGGGTGGGAAGCCATACTATCCATCGGATCGGGTACAGGACTGGTTTACATGCTTCGCTGGTTCTGGTGGAGAATCAATGCCTGGAGTGAAATTGCAGCAATGGCTGCAGCTGCTATAGGAAGTTTCATAGCAGGTCCGCTTGGCTATGAGGGTTTTGCCGCAAAAATGATCTTTACCATGTGCTTCTCAACAGTTATCTGGGTAACTGCTACTGTATTTACCCGTAAGGTGGAACATGATACTCTCGCAAAATTCTATGAAAAGGTAAGGCCCGGCGGACCCGGATGGCGGCCTTTTGTTACTGCTGGCAGAAAACAGGAATCACTTTTGCCCGGCCTGCGAAATGTAGTTCTCGGCTGTATCTCAATTATCGTTTTTCTCTATGCTATGGGCGAGGTTTTCTTCGGATCACTTCTGGTTGGTTTTATCCTGATTATTTTTAGTATCACAATTCTCTACTACATTGTGAATACCTTTGCCAAAAAGGAAGAGATCCCTGTTCAGGAAATTACATGATCACTTCTGAATCCGACA